>JAKSDJ010000578.1 GCA_022360155.1 Chloroflexales bacterium
CCCGCTCTGGCGTACGGCGCGGATGGTGCGGGCGGGGTTATCCCGCCAAACGCGACGCTGATCTTCGAGGTGGAATTGCTGGAGCTCCGCGATGGCGCGCCCGCCGCCCCGACCCAGGTCGATGCGGAGCAGTACACCACTACGCCCAGCGGCCTGCAATACTACGACCTCCAGGTCGGCGATGGCGCAACCGCCGCAGCCGGTCAGAATGTGACCGTCCATTACACCGGCTGGCTCACCGACAACACTAAATTCGACAGCTCGCTCGACCGTGGCGAGCCGTTTCAGTTTCCGCTCGGTTCTGGCCGGGTCATCTCCGGCTGGGACGAGGGCGTGGCCGGTATGCAGGTCGGCGGCAAACGCCAGTTGCGCATCCCGCCCGCTCTGGCGTACGGCGACCAGGGATCAGGCGATGATATTCCGCCAAACGCAACCCTGATTTTCGAGATCGAATTGCTGGATGTGCAATGAGACGATCAGACGGGTAGGGCGCACCACCGTGTGCGCCTAGGGGCGGGCAGGTAGGGGCGCACCACCGTGTGCGCCTAGGGGCGGGCGCACCACCGTGTGCGCCTAGGGGCGGGCGGCAAGGATTGGAACATTGGACCGCCCGCCCGCATCGTGTACAATACAGCCCTAAGAGAGGCGCGTACAATCAGATAAAGCTGCATAGTCAGGGAGGGCGACATGCGACAGCATTGGAAGGGATGGTGGCTGCTGATCGGACTGCTTGTAACCAGCCTAATGGCCGCGCCGCTGGGCGCCGCAGAAACGACCTATCGCACTGGTTTCGACTATTGGCGCGCCGCCGATGGCGGGTTTAGCAACTGGGAACGCCAGGGCGTCACGCTGGCAAGAGACGGCACGCTACGCCTCGATCCGGCAGCAGCCCAGCGCGGGGTCGATCCCTATCCGGCGGGGGGTTACTTCGGCGGCAACTACTACAACGGCGGCGAGTTTCTGTTCGGCGAGGCGACCAGTCCGCTTATGAGCGCCAAGTTCCCCTTTGCGGAAGCGATTGCGTCGTGGAATGCCGCAACCCCAGCCGGCACATGGCTTGAGGTGCAGATCCGCGCCCAGGTTGATGAACGCCTGACCAAGTGGTATTCGCTCGGCATCTGGGCCGCCGACAACAGCACGATTCAGCGCCATTCGGTGCGGCGGCAAGGCGACGCCAATGGCTTCGTCGCTGTGGACACGCTGATTCTCTACACCGAGAGCGAGGCATTTCAACTCAAGGTGCGCCTGTTCAGTGCTGACGGGAGGAACGTTCCGACTCTCCGCAATGCGTCACTCGCCTACTCCACCGAGTCCGGCGCGGACCCGACGCGGCTGCGGCCTGGTGCGCCCCGCTACTGGAACACCATGATTGAGACGCCGCAATGCTCGCAGATGGTCTACCCCGATGGCGGCGTTGTCTGGTGCAGCCCCACCTCGACCTCGATGGTGCTGGGCTACTGGACGAAGGACCGCGGCCCATGCGAACCACGGGTGCGCACCGCCGTGGATGGCGTGTACGACTGGGTTTACGATGGGCACGGCAACTGGCCTTTCAACACCGCTTATGCGGCAACACAGGGCATGGAGGGCTATGTGGCGCGCTTCAGCAGCCTGGCCCAGGCGGAACCGCTGGTGGCGGCTGGGATTCCGGTGGTGTTCAGTTTTGCCTGGGGCGAAGGCGAATTGACCGGCGCGGCGATCCCGTGGAGCAATGGTCACCTGGCGGTGCTGGTTGGCTTCGACGCGCAGGGCAACCCCATCGTCAACGATCCCGCCGCGGCGAACGACCAGACCGTGCAGCGCACCTACCTTCGACACGAGCTCGAAACGCTCTGGCTGAGGCATTCCGGCGGCACAACGTATATCATCTTCCCGGAGACGATGGCCCCGCCGCGGTTCAGGCTGTGAGGACGATGACAGAGGCAGATGACGCTTGTCAACGGTGACCCGGCAGATGCAACCACGCGGAATGTGATCGCACCCGCCGGCGTGGAACGATGGATTTGGGTGAATTCAGTGTTTGAGGCGTTGGGATGAGTGGTATTCCCTCTCCCCCTCTCCCGCCCCCCTTGATCCCCCGCACGCGGGGGGTATGGGAGAGGGGGAACTGTCCGCATCAGGATGCGGCACATCTCGTTCTGAACATAGGTGCTGTCCGCCCCTAATGAAATTTGACCATCACCGCAGTCGTCTGACGTAGTGCCGCCTTTAGACGGTTTTACAGCAGCACAACCGCCTAAAGGCGGCACTACCAGCGCTGTTCCCCACCGCTTAGTTCGAAGACTTATAGACATCGCAGTCGAGGTCGGACTATATGTCGATTCGTCATGCTAATCACACCGCTTTCTGACGCCTTGCAATGAAACTAGTTGTATGGCCTTTAGCTAATTTCCCCATATTTGTTAACGTAAGCCATAGGCTGCAATGAGTAGAAATGCAACTATTGAAAAATAAAAAAAATCAATTTTTCTATTTGATCCAAAACGCACGCGAAATATAAACAGCGGGCTCCATTTTCTTATCGTGTTACTTAGATCTAAAGCCGAGATACGCTCTTTAAGGTGATTCTCAATTTTCTGTGCATGTTCCACAGCACCTTGAAGTAGTCGATGATACCACCATCGATCCATAAAATAGAATGCAAGCAATACACCCACCCCGGCAAGGAGAATAATACTCGCTATAGAAATTGTAAAACCGAACACAGTTGCGCTCTTTGGTTCCCGAAGTGCTAGTGCCGCAGCTGCAATAATGCCTGGACAGCGAAGTTGCGTATTTGCATCTCAATCGTGTTGAAATGCTGCTGTACATCGATTGTTTTCTTCCAAATATCTAAAGCATATGCTACCTCTTTTTCATCAGGCTTTTCCGATTCTATAGTCCCTGTATCTAACTGTTGGTGTGAGTCGATCTTTACGATACTCTTCTCCTCTTTGGTCATATCATTCTTCTCCTTCCTATCTAGTTTTTAAAGGAATCGAAGTCGAAAATGTCCAGTAGCTCACCAAAATACTCGTGTAATATATAGGATGCTTTTATATTTACCAATTGGTAAATTCTTCTTTCA
>JAKSDJ010000495.1 GCA_022360155.1 Chloroflexales bacterium
CACGGCTTGTTCGGTTGCGTCGTCGAATAGGCCATTATAAGAAACGGTATAGCCACGGTAGCGCAACTTGGCCTGCAACGTTACAACATCTTCGCCACTGGCGCCTTTTCTCAGCGTTGGCCATGTTTGGGCCGCTTCCGCCTGTCCAATGAACCCGCCCGACAAGATCACTGCGATCGGCACCATGCTCAAAAGGCGAAAGACACCCCATCGCCCCATCGCGTTGCTCCTTTTTTGTTTTGCGTATTGCAAGAGAACAACGTTATTTTAACTCAAAAATATGATCGCGCATTGTGCATACGAGGGCATGTCTGTGAACAATGTCATACGGAGGCGATACTGCAGTACATGGGTTTTGTTTCATTGGAACATGTCGGCGCACTAGCCCTATGGTTGTGTGGCGTGTTGACGGGATTTACCTAGGCAATACCATGGACTATTCCGGTGCAGCGTGTCGGCATGTCAAATTGTTGACGGATTGACACCACATAAGCGGCTTGGCAAGTTGAGAGATAATGCTCTGCGACGCTCGGTAGGCCAAGCTCCAATCTGTGAGACGACGCCTGTATTGTACAGTTTTTTGCCCTTAATATAGTTCATTGTGACGATATGCTTCTCCACTTGGCGCTGCCCTCCAACCAGGAGTACTCATAACTTGGCTGGTGTAATTAGTTCATTGTAACGATTGCGTTTCCTGGCTTGTTTCTATATACTGTTTTTACCTTTTCACTGAATTAAAGTAATAGATGTCCACATAAAGTAATCCTGTTTGGGATGTAAAGCGAGACGAGAATATGTGTCGGGGTGTCCCTCTACCAGATATTCTTTCTCAATCGCAGGCGGTTGATTGCTTCATTCAAGAGCAGGATTGCTTATAGCTACTGGTGTGACTTTAACATCAGCTTAAAGCTCAACCAGTATTTCAGCGAAGGGTTTGTCCCGGTGTTGTTCGAGTTCTATCGAATAATCTTAGCTGTCGCGGGGCAAACTCTGATGGGGCGGCGCAGGGGGCGGCGCCGTCCCATAATTTCTTTGTTGCTGAGATACAAACGTAACTCGTATTTTTCAATAAATTCCATCGCAATTGCATAGACCAAAGGAGGTGAATCGATGATAGAGTCCTGGGCATGATCAGGATTATGCTGTTCTGTACAGGAATGTAACGTCGGGTTTTCTTTAGTTTATTGGACCAATTATTTAAGGAGCTACAGTAACATGAGCATCAAACCACACGGACGCTCGATGATGAGATCTTTCATGGCCCTGATGCTAGCGCTGGCGCTGGTCATTGGCTTCTTGGGAACCGCAAATGCACAGTCCGACTCTGATCGCCAGCGACCAGATCGACCGTCGCGCGGTGTCGTTAGCTCTCTGAACGATGGTGTTCAGGTCGCTGCCCAACATCTTTGGACAGCCGAAGAAATGATGAACGCAAAGGAATACCCAACCCCGCTGCTTGCAGAGGATGTCGCCCAAGATCTCCTGAGCGATGCCCGTGCGGCCAGGCCAACTGGACGACTTGGGCAGGTTCCTGCTGTGTTGCCCCAAATAGACGAAGGTGCAGCAGTCGCGAGCGATCTGGCTGAACCCGATGCCGCCATTGAGGCGCCGATCACTCCCGATGCGACCGAAGTGCCTTCCTATGGCGCCTTCCCATACAGTGCCGTCGGGAAGCTCTTCTTCAAGCAGTATGGTTCAAGTTACGTCTGTTCCGCCGCAGTGATCAAAAACCGTTCGATCTGGACGGCAGGGCACTGCGTCCATGCAGGTGACGGTCGTTCTAACGGCTGGTCGACGGATGTGGTTTTTGTGCCCCAATATCGCAATGGAAGTGCGCCTGTCGGTCAGTGGACCATCTCGCAATTGTGGACCACCAGCGGCTGGTATTACAACGAGAATTTCGATGTAGACTATGCTGGCGGGCAGGTCGATGATCGAAATGGCCGTGCAATCGGCTCGCGCACCGGTATTTTGGGCTTCAAATACAATCAGTCGTATAGCGCCACCTACCGGGCGGTTGGTTACCCGGCCGCATCTCCTTTTGATGGACAGCGGATGTGGTACTGCAACAGCGGGCTCAAGCGCACGCTTTCTGGCAATCCGTCCCCTTTCAGCATCAATTGCAATATGACGGGCGGATCGAGCGGCGGTCCGTGGATCCGCAACTTCCGGTCGGGGTCGAGCAGTGGCGCCAATTACCTGAATGGTAATACCAGTTTTGGGATAAGTTTTTACCCCAATGAACTCTTCTCTCCCTACTTCGATAGGGCTGCGAAGCGTTTCTTGGACGGGCTGCCGTCGTAACGGCTATATCCCATAAAACTTAGCACCGGCGTTGCGCATTCATACCATCATCCAAGTCAGGCGCCTGTGTCCTAAGTATAGAAATTGGATTATCATGAGGCAGGAGATGATATTCTTCTGTCTCCTTCTCTATGTTATACTGTCGAAACAACATCTATGAGCAGTCGTTTTGGTAATCTCATTCTCTATAGCTTCACGCTGGCAATCATATGGGCTTGTGCTAATGACCCAGCCGCAGCGCCTGAACAGATCCAGACGCCTGTTGCATCGCAACCGAGGCCAGCGTTGCAATCAATGGAGGAGCCTATGAGTCCATCTGGGATCATGTCGTCAGGCCCAATCAATAATCGCGAATCGGCTGATCAGCGCTCAGAACCAAACGATCAACCAGGAAGCATTGAAGGTGCGCTCGGTGAAGAACATAGCAACTCAGCAACAACTCCCCCCGTTGGCTCAATCAGCGAGCAGTCTAATGACTGGTTGAAGTACACAGATTCGACATTCGATTTTTCTGTCAACTACCCCGACACATATATTTTGTGGGAGCGCCCAGACGAAACTGCCGATTCTGACTTGCTTGGCCGTGTCCAGTTTTTAGACCGAGTTCTGGCAGAGAGTGAAACTGCCGCTTTGCAGATTCCCAACTTCAGCATCGAAGTCTTTCATCTTGCGCCAAGCGGTTCATTGCTTGAATGGCTGGAGGCGCATAATGTAAAAGGGACAATCACCTCGATCCGCATCAACGAGCGCGAAGGCTACCAGGCGAGCTTGTTGACCCTCCAGGCGCCCAACCAATTTTATTATGTTGCAGACGATGAGCGCGTGTTTCGCCTGATCCCGCTTGGCATGTATGGTGAGCGGATGTTGGAGTCGTTTACGGTGGGAGGAGCCTCAAATGGCCAATAAGATGCTCCTGCCGCAGTGAGTTATGGGCGCGGTAGGCCGCTACGAAGAAGCTCCTGTGACATACACAGGCTAGCGGCCCTATCGCTGACAGGCATTCACAGACGAAACCAAAGCAAAAGTCGGCCAGCGCCTTGATCAACAGTTCTGCGGGTATGCGGTTTTTTGATATGTGTGCTGTTGCAGAAAACGAACCTAGAGCAGGAAAGCTGCGACAGCAGCGGCCTGTAGCGGTTTCAAATCAGGCGCTGCTCGAGTGCAAGGCGTGTCGCGGCAGCGCGAGTGCTCACATCCAATTTGCGATAAATCGAACGCAAATGAGCATTAACCGTCAAGCGGCTGAGAATGAGCTGGTTTGCGATCTGTGCGTTGGTTAGCCCCTTCGTCACTAAGCGGAGAATTTCAATCTCGCGGGCTGTCAGGCCCGTTGGTACGGCCGTGCCATCGGGAGAAGATGACCCAGACAAAGAAGCTGGGTATGGCATGATGGCGGGCGGCTTGGATGTGGTTTCAATAACTGGTTGCGGCGTACTATGGTTTTGTTCAAACGAAGGCTGCGTCTGCAAGATAGCAAAAATCTTTTCAAGCGGGAGATTGCGGCCTCGCGTCCAAGTATTTGTCAATGTTTGCGCATCGATTTGGACACGGAGATTCTCCAGCAACTGTGTGTAGGCTTGATGTTCCACGGGTGGCAGCGGGGCGCCAATGGCCGCACGCAACGCCTCTGCTGCCCCGCATAGCAGCGCTGCGCGCTCCCATATCTTCTGGGCGATGGCCAACTGTGCTAAGCCCTCCAGGGAAACGATGATTTCACGCCGGTCGCCAGTCTGCTGGCGTATGGACAGGCTCTTGACGAGTTGTTGTTGTGCTTGAGCAAGATTACCTTGGTGGAGCGCTACCATTCCAAGTTCATAGATAGCGTCGGCAGCGTTTCGTTTATCACCCAGTTCATAGGCGCGGTCCCGCGTCTCTTCGAGTAGTTTGTTTGCCCGTTCATAATCGCCTTCGAGGCGAGCAAGACTGCCCAGATTAGCTAGGCAGGAAATCATACCTTCGCGATGCTCAATGGCCTGGTTTAAAGCAAAGCTCTCCTTGAGCATGAAGGCGGCATTGGCAAAATCCCCTTGTTCGATAGCTACAACACCCAGGTTTTGCAGTGTGGCTGCAATGCAGAACTTATTCCCAAGTTCCTGTTGGAGTTCCAGACTGGCATCATAGTATTCCCGAGCACGAGTGTGATCGCCTTGATAGAGGGCTACATTGCCCAGATTGTTCAGTGCAGCGGCCGCACCCATTTTGTCGCCCCGCTCTTGGGACAGGGCGAGGCTCTCTGCATAGTAGGCGTGTGCTTGTGGATAATTGCCCTGATGCCAGGCCATGGTCCCCAGGCTTTTGAGAACACAGGCAATACCAATCTTGTTTTCTATTTTACGATAAAGCGTTAGGCTTTCTCCGAAATAGACGTACGCCCGTTCGTAATCGTTTTGGGAATACGCCACAGCACCAAGATAGTAGAGCGCATCCGCACTGCGTTTGTCGTGACCATGTTCCTGCCAGAGCGCCAAACTGGCAGTGAGCAACTGAGCTGCCGAATCATATGCACTCTGACGTTGGGCGAGGACGCCGGCGCCAAGCAGAATATGTGCGCGGAGTGTAGCTGTGAGGCTGTCCTGGTGCATGAGTATGGTTTTGAGCCAGCGTTGTCCCTCACTCATATATCCGCGGATGTACCAGAATTGCCAGAGCGCGCTTGCAAGGCGCGCTGCTATGTCAAGATCGGTCTGGTCAAGCGCCCACTGCAAGGCTGTGCGTAGGTTATCATGCTCTTGCTCCAGCCGATTGAGCCATATACTCTGGCGCTCGCCTTGCATCTCCAGATCGGCGGCTTCAGCCAGCGCCAGGTAGTAGGTCGTATGACGCTGGTGTAGTCTTGCCGCTTCGTGATGGGATGCCAATCGTTCGTGAGCATAGTCGCGGATGGTTTCCAAGAGGACGAAGCGTGGTTCGCCAGGATTGCTCGCGCGGCCATGCACCAGACTCTGATCGACGAGCGCTGCCAGGGTCTCTAGGATCTGGTCGGCTGATAAAAAAGGAAAAGTATTGGATTCTATTCGCTGCGGGTCGCCACAAACAGCCTCGGACGCTTCCAGGGTCCAGCCGCCTGCGAAGACAGCCAACCGGGCCAGGAGAGTCTGCTCTGCTGCGTTCAACAGATCATAACTCCAGTCCAACGTGTGCCGCAAGGTTTGATGGCGGGCCGGACGATCACGCGAGCCTCCGGTCAACAGGTGGAGCCGGTTGCTCAGGCGAGCCAGCAGCGCCTGTGGCGTAAAAAGTTTACATCGCGCCGCAGCCAGTTCAATCGCTAGCGGTAGACCATCGAGCCGATGACAAATCTCAGCGAGTAAGGGAATGGTATCTGCTGTTACCGGAAAAGTTGGATACGCCGCGCAGGCCCGGTCGATGAATAGTTGCATGGCAGGATACCGGACTGGATTGTCGCTGGACTCCAGGTGCGCTAGGTCAGGCAGCGCTAATGGCGGTACGACAATCTCGTGTTCATCGGACAAACGTAGCAGGGCGCGGCTGGTTACCAGCAGTTGTACACCGGGCGCGGCGGCTACCAGGTCGGCCAAAAACGGCGCGGCGGCGAGAAGATGCTCGAAGTTATCCAGCAATAGCAAGAGATGCTTAGACCGCAGATAGTCGATTACCCTTCCCCCCAACGACTGCTTACCTGTTTCAGTAAGGTGCAGAGTCTGGGCGATGGCGGTAGGGATCAGCGCCGGATCGCTTAGCGAAGCGAGGTCGACGAACCAAACTCCGTCGGTATAGTGATCGAGCAAGCTGGCGGCGACTTGGAGTGCGAGACGAGTTTTGCCCACGCCGCCGACCCCGGTGAGAGTGACCAGACGTACAGAAGACTGTGATAGTAGGCTGCTAACAGCAGCAAGTTCTTTGTCGCGACCAATCAAGGGAGGGAGTTGGGCTGGCAGATTTGTCGCATAGTGTGCAAGTGTTTTGAGCGCAGGAAAGGCGTGTGATTGGTCAGGCGGAATGATTTGCAAGAGATGCTCAGGGCTGCCTAAGTCGGTAAGAAAATGCTGGCCATGATCGTGGAGTGTCCAAGATTGCGGCAAGTGCGTATGGACAAGTTGAGCCGTCGCCCCAGCGAGAAGAATCTGACCGGAATGCGCCACAGCTAAAAGGGCAATCGCCCGGTGTCGCGCAGCTTCGCCATAGAAGCTCATCGGACCCAAATCGCTGTTGGTGTAGAGGGCGACACGTATAGGGAACTGCTTCGACGACGGAACTTTAAGTTCAGTTTGAAGCAGCTCGTACAAACGAACCACTGCATCTAGCGCCGCTGATGCTGAGGTGAAGGTGACCTCAATAACCTCGCCCGTATAGACAAACTCCCCGTCCTGATCATCACTAATCTGCTGCACAAAAGTTTCGTACTGCGTGAGAGTGATCGACAAATCCCAGGCATGTTGTTGACATAGACATGCCTGGTCTACGATATCGGTGCAGAGCACGGTGATCTCCTCACGACGTTGTGAAGCCATTGATCACCTCCTGGAAAATATTACAGGTGATGTAGCTATTATACACGATACCACCTGTTTATAGGGCGACTGAATGCCCCTGGTTTTACGCAGTTTGGGTCGAAAGTTACAGATCATTCCTTGAAGCGCTCTCTATGATAGCGTTACCACTACTCTGCAGCTTTCTTCGAACGCTGATCGCCGCAATTTCTAAACCATCAGAGCATTACCGGCACGTTTGGAACTTGTACTCTACAATCTGCACCTACGAGCGATGATGCAGTTCTAGATATCGCGGAAGATATATCTCGTTGGGTTGTGGCGTCTTCACCCCGGTTTCCTCCAGAAATTATAAGTGTGAGCATAATGACATACATCATACGAAGTAGCTCTTTAAAAAGTAGAGTGCTGAGATGGGTTAAAAATACAATCAACGCTCGTTGGGAAGTGCTTGTTCTAACACGCGAAGCCAGTTTCCACCCATAATCGCCTCAACCTCAGACTGGCTATAACCAGCTTTCTGTAGCGCGTTGCCAAGCAACGGCAAGTCAGCCACACTGTCCAATTCGCTTGGTGTCGCTTCGCTGCCGAAGCCGCCATCGAGATCGCTGCCAATAGCGACATGGCGCACATTGCCTGCAATCTGGCAAATGTGATCGATATGGCGCAATACAGCATCAAGGCCGATGGCGGTCTTGGGCAAGTTGCGGGTGTCGGCTGCCACAAGGAACCGTGAGTAGAGTACGACGCCAATCACTGCATCGCGCTCAATCAAGGCGCGGATCATGGCATCGCTCAAGTGACGGTCAGCGATTGCTTCCGATACGAAGGTGCGACAATTACTGTGCGATGCGATGACTGTGCCCGGAAAGAGCTCAAGCGCTTGCCAGAAGCTTTCTTCGGCAATGTGGCTAATATCGAGGATTAACCCGGCTTCGGCCATTGTCTGCATCAGCGCACGACCATCAGCGGTAAGCGGGCCAGGTTGATGCGTGCCGCCGCAGTAGCGAGTCGCTTGCCACGCTGGACCAACGATCCGCACCCCTTGCTCGAACCACCACGTGGCTTCATCGGGTGTGCGGATCGGGTCAGCATTCTCCATCAACAACACAATGCCCAGCAGTGGTTTGCCTGCCTGTTGATCGGTTTGCAGGGCGTGTAGGTCGCTGCGATTGCGAATAATCCGAATATCCTTTCGCTGGGCGAGCGACTGATAGACGGCAAGTTGCTCAAGGGCGTAGCGATGCGCCTCTTCAGGGTTGTGATAAGCATGATCGCCCAGGAGCTTGGAGTTGGAAGCGCGCGCTGGCAGGGTGAAGAGCGTGCCGAAGACCAGCCCGACCCCGCCCGTCAACAGCTCCGGAAGTGATACGGTACAGATGCCGGCGTTAGATTGTGATTGCCCTTCGTTGGCGCGTATCGACGCCAAGCTTGCTGTAAAATCGCGTCTGTGGACCAATACGTTGTACGCAATATCTTCGTGTCCGTCTACGATCATTGCTTGTTGCTCCAAAAGGTTACCGAATCGATCGTTAGATGATGGTCGAGGAGTTTGACAATGACCACGCCTTCCCGCGATAGGAACGAATGCGACGCAGCTGTTCCTGCTTCCCTGAGAGAAGAAAGGTCTGCCCAATTCTCAAACCATATTAAGTAGGGCGTCATGAAAGCGAGCACGCTGTTTACTTGATGTTCGCAGCGTATGGGCCGAGACGTCAGATGTCGAGGCGAAGTCGTCACATCCATACGGGATTATGGCGCTATCGCATCCGCTTGTCCACGTTGCACCGCTTGGTGCGGTTTGCAGGGAAGCAGGACTAGTCTGTCATGGTCTACCATATACTACCTAACTTCACTTATTGAGATTGCTGTCATGGATTAGGGCGTTTAATCTCGCTTAGCCAGCGGCGCGATGTTATACTGCGATGCAACTCGTGAAAGAGCGCAAGTGCATCATTGGGCGGCGGAACCTGGCCAAGCTCGAGATAGATAGCGTTGTCTGCATCGTAGCATAGCGTTGGGACGCCGAAAACTTTGTATGTTGCGCGCGCTTCCTCGTAGTCGCGACGAATGGCGTCGAGCAAACTTCGGTCGTTGAAATCCTGGTTAAAACGATCTATGTCAAGACTGCAGCGGGCTGCGATCTGCTGTATGTTGGCACGCTGGCTAAAATCGAGCTTTTCTTCGTGTCTGGCATGGTAGAGCGCGCGGTGAAACCGAGCAAAAGCATCGGTCCCTTGTTGGCGTGCGGCTTCAGCGCCCCAAAAGGCGAGAAGCGCTCGCAGCTCTGGTCTACTGTTGTGGCCTGTATAGTGTTCGTCTTGCTCCCAGAGCTTCCAGTCTGAGTCGCTTGGGGTGTTGATCTGTTCGAGTGGAAAATACTTCCAGGTGATTGCTAGGTCATTATCAAGATGCTCTTGCACCTGAGCTAGCCATAAGCTAGCGCGATAGGCAAACGGACAAAGAAAATCGAAGTAAACAGTCAATTTAATCGCTGGCATTGTCATACATCTCCTTGCTATTGAACTGCATCAGGATTTTACACAACCTTCTTTTTCCTTCGGTATGGCAAAGTCTGTCGCACGTGTTGAAGCAAGGCCCCCGAAGACTCACTGCAATGACTACAGTCGTTCCGGAAGCAGAGTTCAAGCATGTCCGTATGTCATACCGAGACGAATTCATTTGAATTAGTTAGAGAAAGGAAAAATCTATGCCAGTAGTGTACCAGATTTTTCGATTAATGGTGTTGCGATGTGGCTTGGCTTAGGCGACACAGTAATGTAGTACTTCCATATGTTTGTGTGAACTTCTGGGGTTTCAATCCCAGAGTGACTCATTGGACTACGGCATTCCTAAGCTTAATGGGCCAGGCGGGAGTGTATGCTGCAGAAGCTGACACAAGCAGATTCTATTCTGCCAGCGCCAGATAGCGGATGTTGATGTCGTCATCTAAAAAACCAGGTTGAAATACCAGAACCGTACCTGTGTCATCGATGGGCGCCTGGACCACGATCCAGCCTTCGTAGACTCCACCTGGGAAAAGGTAGGCTTCGAGGGCCGGCTTGGGGTCAATAATCGATGGCGAGTCGTAGGTCCGGCCCGCGCTATCGCGGGTCTGGAAGTCGTTCGAGTCAACCAGTTCACGATCGTCAACTGTGCCGATATAGCGAACCTGTACGCTGACTGCGATATATTCCATGCCAGGTGCTGGGGGATCGTTGAATTGATTTGTGGCATAGATCAATTCCCATGCCGCGTCACCGCGTACAACATCACGAACTGTCACCTCCCAATCTTCGGTGATGACCTGTTGACCAAAGAGGGCCGGCTCGCTCGGTTGGGCGCCAATCTGGGCGGGAATAATCTTGCGTAGGGCGGGATCGACATCGATAGCCGCGGACTCGTCGAGCGCGATAAAGTAGCGATGCTCCTGATAATCTGTATCTGTGGCGACGTCGTGAATAATCAGCATAAGATTCCCTTCGCCAGCGCCGACGAGGTAGCCCGCCCACCCGGTCGCTGCTTCGCCGGACGAGATTTCCGCCTCCAGGCGCGGTTCAGGCTCGACCACCGGCGACCATTTGTAGTCGATCAGCCGGTCGCCGGTGATCCGAAACGTATACTTGTCGATCTCGCGTGGCGTCCGGTCGGCGTGTGCGCTCTTCACCTGCAGTTTGAGGAGCACATACTCCATACCCTCTGGCGGCGGATCATTGTTTATGTTGGCCTCATGAATGCGATTCCAAGCTTCGCGACCACGCACCATCTCCAAGACCTGTATCTCCCATCCAGCAACAGCAACTGTGCTCTTCGCCGGAAATGGGTTACTGCGCTTGAACCCAAGCTCCGGGTCGGCTAAATCTGCAGAGGTTGCAAGCAGAACAGAGCCTCCCTCGCTTGTGCTTGGTGCATCTGTCATTGTATCGGAAGGCGAGGCGTGGAAGTTTTGTTGGAACAAAAAGAAGAGCCCTCCGGCGCTTGCCCCAAAGACCAGGATCAACGTTATCAGGGCAGCGCCGATAAGCTTGGGCGATAGAACGATACCGCGCTGTCTACTGCTCGCGGCAATGGCGGGCGCTGCGAAGGCAGGCTGTATGTTTGTCGCTTGTGCTGAGGGCCTGATCACCAATGTCGATTGGCCGCTGCTATTGATGGGCTGCGCTGTTGTGGCGCCGTGTGATATACGCGCGTCACGGAGCGCTGTTCGCATTGCTGCAGCGCTTGTGAAGCGTTGTGCTGGGTTTTGCGCCATTGCCTGGTGTAAAACGGCGGCCACAGCGGGCGAAACGCGAGGATTGAGCTCGTTGGCGGGTTGCAAAGGGTCGGGCTGATGGCTTACTGCCGCCGCCGCTCTCGCCAAGGTATTGGGCGGCGCCACGCCTGTCAGGATATGATACAGGGTCGCCGCTAAAGAATACAAGTCGCTACGGGCATCCGTTCCCGCCCCCTGGATCTGTTCGAGCGGGGCGTATTGCGGGGTATAACCGGCGATACTGGGATCTACGAGCGGCTGTGGACCGGGCTCGACAGCGCCTTTCGCCAAGCCAAAGTCGAGCAAGACAATATTGCCCCGTGGCATGAGTTTCAGGTTTTGCGGCTTAATATCACGGTGAATAATCGGCGGTTGCTGGGTGTGCAGATAATCGAGTGCATCGAGGAGGCTGTCGCCCCATTCGAGCGCCTGCTCCTGTGCAAACGCGCCCTGATACGGCAGAAGCGCGCCCAAGTCATCGCCAGGGATATATTGCATGACCAGGAATTGCTCGTTGCTTTCGGTAAAATGGTCACTGACCACGGGGAGGACTGGGTGGTTGAGATTGGCAAGCAGCCGCGCCTCGCGTTCGAATGCTGCGCTCAATTGCGGGTCGCGAACGAGCGTTTGTTTTAGGGCGACGGTATTGCCCAGTCGCTGGTCGGTCGCTTGGTACACAGCGCCCATGCCGCTTTGCGCGATCAATGTAACTATCTGATAGCGATTCTGCAGTAGATGGCCGGGTGTAAGTTGCATGGCGCGTGGCGAAGAACGAGTGCCGAGCACTAAGTGACGAGGTGTTGTCGCTCGTCACTTGTTCGGCTTTCCCAATATTCGTATGGGACTGTACAGCGATGATGGACTTAATGCAATGGACTCTGGTCTGCGCACTCTCGCATCATTACGTCGTCAGTTCCGCCACAAATGTTTGGCCAGTTAGGATTAGAGCGAGTACGGTGCGAATAAGCGAGACGACAACTTTTCGAAGTTGGCCGAGTCGCTTGAGAGTCGATTGTATAGTTCAAAAACCTGCACAGCTTGGTCACGCCGCCGCCAGAGCGCGTGGGCAAAGCGATCATCGTTGATATCGCCGCGCTCGACGAGAAAGCTGTAAAACTGCTTGAGCGAAGTGCAGATCTCGCGGATCTGTCGGGCTGAACCCTTGAGCATGCGTCGGGGATAAAAGAAGAACAGGCACTCATCGAGTGTCGCATAATCGCCTTCAGCCAGTGTCCGACCATAATAGGAAGCCAGAAAATCGGCATAGACCCACAGGTTGCGTGAACGTGCCCGAGCAGTGTTTGCGCTTCGACCGGTTTCCAGTAGATAATTGTAGAACTGACTCATCAGTTCGCTGCTGTAGGTATAAGTATTGGATGTCGTATCGAGGATGAGGTCAGAGTCATCATCCTCGTCATCCCACTCATCGTCCCAATTGGTGAGATCGCCAGTTAACAGGTGCTCAAAGAAGGTCTCGTTAAAAAGCGTATCGCTGTCTTTGCAGGGTTCAATAGTGGGTTCCGAAAGGTCTATTTTGGCAAAAAGCGATGGCTCACGAACCAACAGATCGTTCAAATGCGCAGCGATAATAACTTCGGCTTCTTCGGGTCGAGCGTGCTGTAATCGCTCTGCAGCTTCGGGCGGCAGTGCCGCGAACAGGCGTTGGCTGGCCGTTTTAAGATTGAGGTCATAGGTCAACATATCATCCAGGTTGAGATCGGGGTCAGCCTCGAACAGATCATCCTCCCAGTCCGAGTCTTCCCAGTCTTCACTGCCAG
>JAKSDJ010000838.1 GCA_022360155.1 Chloroflexales bacterium
ATTCCATCCGAGTCGCAGATATTACCCAGCGAAACTGATGTAAGCACCTGGCTCACCCGGAGCATCCGCCTGAAAATTCCCATTGTCAGTTCGGCGATGGATACTGTCACCGAGACCCGGCTGGCGATTGCCCTGGCCCGCGAAGGCGGCATAGGGATTGTTCATAAAAACATGTCTGTTGAGCAGCAAGCCGACATAGTCCGCAAAGTCAAACGCTCGGAGAGCGGCATGATCACTGACCCGATTACGCTGCCGCCTGGCAAAACCGTCGGCGATGCGCTCGATTTGATGGCCGAGTATCGGATCAGCGGCGTGCCGATCACCACCGAAGAGGGCGACCTGGTCGGTATTCTCACCAACCGCGATCTACGTTTCGAGACCGACCGCAGCCGCCCAATCAGCGAACTGATGACCAGCAAGAACCTGGTCACCGTGCCGGAAGGAACAACATTGGATCAGGCTAAGGAGATCTTGCATCGCCATCGCATCGAGAAACTGCTGGTGGTCAACAGCCGGGGCAAGCTCAGCGGTTTGATCACTGTCAAGGACATCATGAAGCAGATCGAGCATCCCAATGCCTGCAAAGATCAGCAGGGCCGGCTGTGCGTCGGCGCAGCCATTGGCGCGAGCGGCGACTGCATCGAGCGCGCCGCCGCCCTGGTCCGCGCCGGCGCCGATGTGCTGGTGATCGATACAGCTCACGGCCACTCGCAGGGTGTGCTCGATGCTGTTGTACGGGTGCGTGAAGCGTTTAGCGGCGTCCAACTCATTGCCGGAAATGTCTCCACCGCCAGTGCGACTGCTGCGCTGGCCGAACGCGATGTCGACGCCGTAAAAGTTGGGCAGGGGCCGGGCTCGATCTGCACCACACGCGTGGTTAGCGGCGCGGGGATGCCGCAGATCACCGCTGTGGCGGAGTGCGCCCGGGTTGCCGAACGCTTTGGCATACCAGTCATTGCCGACGGCGGGATCAAGTACAGCGGTGATATTCCCAAAGCCGTTGTCGCGGGCGCGCACAGCGTGATGATCGGCTCATTGTTCGCTGGGACGGAAGAGAGTCCCGGCGAGACCATTCTCTATGAGGGGCGTTCCTACAAAAGCTACCGCGGCATGGGCAGCATCGGCGCGATGCAGAAGGGCAGCAGCGACCGCTACTTCCAGGGTGGCGAGACCCGTAAGCTGGTTGCCGAGGGGATCGAAGGGATGGTACCATACAAGGGGCCTGTGATCGATACGGTATTCCAGCTCGTCGGCGGACTGCGCGCGGGTATGGGCTACGTCGGCGCGAATAACATCGAGGCGCTTCGTCGCAATGGTCGCTTCATTCGGATAACGATGGCCAGCCTGGTCGAAAGCCATCCCCACGATGTGATGATCACCAAGGAAGCGCCCAACTACGAGCGGAAGTAACCCAATACATACAGCCTAGACGAGAGCTTGATTGTGCAAACCAATATCCCGCCGGACTTTGCCGATATGGTGGCCCCGATGCGCGCCGCCCATGAGCAGATCATCGCAGCGCTGCAATCCCACCAGATCAGCTTCGATGATTATCCCAAGCAACTGCCGCCTGCAAATCCGCACGGAGCTGCGGCGGCGCGCGCCTATCCCATGCAGGGCATCCTCAAGTATCACGGCCTGAGCGATTGGGATTGGCGCATTGCTTTCCTGCCCAGCATTTCCGTGTGCAATGATGCTGCCTATACACTGACCTTCGTCGCTTTCGATCCTGATCTTCCCGCAGACCAGGTTACCATCGGCGGTACACGCGCACAGGGCCGCGACCTGGAACGAGTCCAGCAAACCCTCAACGTTGTACGCAGTATCGCTGGGGTTACGAGCCGAGCCCATGTTGTGTCGCGGAATGTCACCCGCGCCAGTATCACTGGCAAAGGACTCGGCTCCAGCGCCTCGGGCTCGGCGGCGTTGGCGACCGCGGCAGTCGCAGCACTCTTTGGCGCCGAGATCATCCACAACCGGCGCTTTCTCAGCTGCATCGCCCGCCTGCTCGCGGGTTCCGGCTGCCGCAGCGCTGCCGGCGGGCTATCGCTCTGGCTTTCCTATCCGGGAATCGCCCCCGAGGACAGTTTGGCCGTCCGGCTCGACACGTACAGACAACTGGACGAGATGAGCCTGATTACGGCGCCGATCGACTCCCGCGTTGGGCTAAAAACCGAACTAGCCCATCATGACGCGCCAAACAGCTCGTTCTTCAAGGTTTGGATGGCAAGTCGCGGTACAGAAATCATCGAGTGTATCGCAGCCATCCAGGCTGGTGATTGGCGCACGGTTGGGCAGTTGGCGGAATTGGACAGCATCCGCCTGCACGGGGTCACAATGTCAGGCAGTCGTGAGCAGAAGATCTTCGGTTGGGAGCCAGAAAATATGACGCTCTTTCGGATGTGCAACGACTTGCGCGCCGAAGGTATTCCGGTCTATGCCTCGACCGATACCGGCCCGACGGTGGTTTTCCTCACCCATCGGGATTACGTCGCTGCGGTCATCGAGCGGATTCACGGCTTGCAGATGGGCTTCGAGGCGATTGCGGGTCAGGTCGCCGGCCCTGCCGAACTCGTAGCCACCGAGCAGGCTTGCACGGAGTTGGAAGTGGTGTGAGTGGATGCAGAGCGTCGTCCGCTACATGCCCTGGTTAGGCAGAACATCCGGTTTATGGCATTACCAAGCGGTATGAACGGAATAGGATTTGAAAATGGCGTCGGCACTGACGAGGGTGGCGCCTTCACTGTTCGCTTGGGCGACCAACAAGCGATCAAAAGGGGCTTTGTGGGATACGGGCAGCCCATCAAGCGCGAAGATATGCGTAGCCAGAATTGGCAAAACGATCACGCCATTGGTGACTGGTTGATGCGTGACAATATTATGAGGATTCGTCTTGGAGCTTTTGTCGGATACGGATACTTCAGCTTTTGTTTCTGGCTGTAATCCATCAAGTCGAACGAGGATCACGCCATTTGTTAACTGATTCATCCGGTAGACCAACTCACCAAAATCCTTATCGTGGGTCACTAACACCGCCTGTTGCGCATTCGCCATGGCCAAAATGGCTTCATCAGGCATACTCGGTGCTGCTTCGGCGATATAGACGAACGCATGACCTTCCTGACGCAACCGATCCACAATCGGCTTATCGATTCCCTCGTCCGCCAACAGATTCATGCCGCTTGCTCCGGAATCGGATAGACGACATCGGAGCGCAAGGCATCAGCGGCAAAGGCAAAGGCGGCAAAAACCGCTTCGCGGGTCAAGCGGGGATGCGCGGCAAGGAGTTGCTCCATCGTTTCTCCAGCCGCAAACCGGTCAAGTAGCGACTCCACTGTAATACGTGTTCCCGCGATCACCGGTTTACCCATCGTTACGTCCGGGTCAACGGTAATTAAGTGATGCTTCATCCTATCCACTCCTTGGAGGTGAGTTCAACCATACTTCTTGTGCGAGCATATCTGTTCAAAGGATACCACACGCCATTTGTCATTTCCATGTATTAAAAGATATTTTCACTATATACTGAAATATACGTATTAAATCAATGAAATAACAGATGTGTCGTAAATAATTTAGCGACGAGGTAACCGTTGGCAGAGCCGCCGAACGGTTTGCGTTAGTGGCGTGTGGGTGGGCGTGGACAAGGCGACGCTGACGGAAAACTGCCGAGGCGTTGAAAACTATCAGAAAACGCACAGACTCCCACACGCCCACTGCACGCCGTGTTAGGCGGCGTTTTTCCCTGGCGCCTCTTTCAATATTCTTTGAAATGCATTCGGCCAAGCTGCACTCAAGCGATCAAGAATGGTGGTGGCGCATTCTTCAGGAGATATTTTCGACGGGTCAAGAATTAAGTCATAGATACCGTGAGCATGAACTAGATCATAATGCTTTCGGTCTTGTCCAGCGGGTCTGTCGTTTCGTTTTGTTTCCCATTCTTCGGACACTTCCAGCGGCGGTTTCATACCAACAAAAATTGCATTGGTTGAAGAGAAGCATAGGGCTGCATCATGCAAGGCACGTCTGTCCATGAGAACCGTTTCAAGGATCACATCATGACCTGCTTGATGGCTGGCAACGACTTCCCGATGAAGTTTCTTGAATAATTGCAGTCTGCCATCCCTCAATTGAAATGACATAATTCTTAACATACGCTGAAAGCCAGACCAGCTTCTGCCACCTTCTGCGCCAAATGGCTTGACTCGCTCCAGGATGTCGTCAAAGCCAATCAAGATGCAGTTTGGACCGAGCAGTTTCATAAGTGCTTGACCTGCAAGCGTTTTGCTCGAACTGGAGGCTTCATTGAGAACAATAATGGCTGGTGATCGATTTGGCATGTAAATTCCTTCTATAGCCTTATTGTGCAAAGCCGTCCACCTCGTTATTCGACCACGTTTGGCGTAGAACTATTGTGCCACTGTTGCGGTTTTGGGCTACCCGCAAAAGCGACGTACGTATCATCCAGATGCGCTATTGGCAGTGAGGGCGCCGATTTTTCGACCACTGCTGTGATCGAACGCTGGGCTTCAGCGGCGCCGTGGGCGGGCGTCGATATTGTGGCAGAAACCAAGTTGCGAAAAAGCCCCGATCTTGCGGACGTGCAGCGGCGTTGGCTGGAACGTAGTGGCCCGATTTAAACTGACATCATAGTCATCGACAAACAGATGCGCCCGTGCTTCATGGCGCGCTTCATCCTTACGAAACGACAGCGTTTTTCGTATGAAACAAGCAAGCCTTTGGCAGAGCGTATGCTGAAACCGGTCGACGCGTGTCGTTTGAGCAGCCTTTTGATCCGCAACATGATGACGCTTTGATGGAAAAACAGCTTGATGGCTTCATAATCCATTGGTATAAAAGCTCCGCGCTTACGATAATCAGGCGGCAATGATTGCCATACGCGTCGACAAGCTTCTTCAGCGCGATTACCAAAGGCCAGACCAGCAATTGTACGTGTTTATGGTAGGACTATTGCAACGTCTGCGCGTTACCGTAATCATGCCGCCTCCCGGAGCTGATTCGCTTGACCAGTTAGTATTATACCACTACGTAAACGTTCAATATCTTTAATTGGCGGTGCACCAAACATGCGGGAATATTCGCGGCTGAACTGTGAGGGGCTTTCATAACCGACCTGATAGGCCGCATTGGTTGCATCGGCATTTTCGGCAAGCATCAGCCGACGTGCTTCCAATAGCCGCAATTGTTTTTGATATTGCAGCGGACTCATGGACGTGACTTCCTTAAAATGACGATGGAAGGATGCCGGAGACATATTGGCTTGCTCAGCTAACTCCTCTACCCGCAATGATTTTGTAAAGTCAGACTTGATCCGTCTAATCACCGCAGCAACGCGCTGCATATTGCTGCCAGATGTAGCAATTTGGCGAACCGCTTCACTTTGTTCACCCATTAGAAG
>JAKSDJ010000715.1 GCA_022360155.1 Chloroflexales bacterium
AGGCGGCGGCTCGGCAGGCGGCGGCTCGGCAGGCGGCGGCTCGGCAGGCGACGGCTCGGCAGGCGGCGGGGGCGGGGTAGAATCACGCGGCGGAGATGGAGCTTCGTCCGACTCTAACGCATATGTCCCGCGCAGGTAGCTGCGCTTTAGGCCAAGGCTTTGCAGCGTTTCGGTCATTTGGCGCGCGCCTTGCGCAGCGTTGCCATTGCCGCTGACCGCCAGGAGATTGTTCGCCGCGCGGTTGTCGCTCTCGATAATCATCTGCGCCAGCCATTCTTGCTGCTGAGATGTCAACCCCGGTAGTGTAATGTAGGTTTGGAGCATGATGGCAACCTTCATGCTGCTGGCAGCGGAGAAAATGGTCTGCTCGTTCACTTTGGCCACTACGCGATCAGTATCAAGGTCGTACACATACGCGCCGACAACGCCGTCCCAGAGTTCCGCCATCGATTCGATCTCTTGCTGGAGTTGGGCGCGAGAGGCGCGCTCTGCAGAACCATTCCAAGGCGCCAGCGCCAGATTGATGCGTTGGGGGCTGCCTGGCGCATGCAGACGGCGATCAATCCGTTGCAGCGCAGCGGCGATATCCAGTCGAACCCCTGCTTTGGTCACAAAGCGGCTTGTGAATTGGGCTGCATCCTCCGCGACGGCGGCTGTTGCCGGACGAGCGACCTGTTTGTCGAGCTGTTCCAGTATCGTACGAAGCTGGTTCTGGTCATACTCGATTTGCAGCGCAACCCGCGCCCCGCTGCCTTTCTGCATTGCTTCGGCAAGCATCGCGTCTAGAGCAAGATGTAAGTTGATTGTATCTGGTTTTATGATGGTCGTATGTGCGCCGGCGCGTAGCTCAATAGGGCGTATGACCGCAGCCAGATCGCGGGCGAGCATTGCTTGAGCCCGTTCACTGGTTTGCCCGCTCACATCCACACCGGCAATATAGACGCTGTCCGCCAAGCGTGGTTGTACGGTTGGCGTGGGCGGGATGATGGACGAGGGACTGGCCGTGGTTGGCGGCGCCGATGTGTTGATGGAAACTGGAGCGATACTGCAGGCGCTGGTGATCAGAGCGGCGATGAGACAGAACACAGTTGCCATACATATGGCTGAGTGAGGAACCCCATTACCAAACATTCGTCCTACCTTTTTCAAGAGTGTTTTGCAGCGCCTATTGCAGAGAGGCGGAAACGAAAACGATAAAAATGAGTGAATGAGTGCATAGCTAGCCGATCTTAGTCAATTGGATCAAGAACAGCGACAATATATAGGATAACCTACACCACCTCGTGTGTATTTCGGCGGGCGGCAATCACCATCTTACTCGATCTGTCAACTGCCTGCACTTCTGACACCTTTGTGGTAAAATCAACGAATGGATATTACCATCTGTAACGGAGCCCTGTGATTCAGCATTGCTCAGAGTGGTATTGTGGCGCACCGACAATGGACCGCCCAGATGATCCTTGCGACACTGGAACAGCATTGTGCAACGCTACAGCGGATGGGTGTGCGTTCGATTGGCCTATTTGGGTCGTATATGCGCGGAACGGCCACTGCTGATAGTGATATGGATTTTCTTGTCGAGCTTGAGCGATCTTCCTTCGACGATTATACACAGTTGCGATTCTTCCTGGAAGACCTGTTTGAGTGTAGCGTAGACCTGGTTCTTGCCCATACCGTGAAACCGCGTCTGCGCGCCTATATTCTGGAGGAGGTAGCGTATGTCCAAGGACTACAGGCTGTACCTCGAGGACATTCAGAAAGCGGCGCACAAGATTGATCGCTACCTGGAAGATACGTCGTTCCAGGAGTTTACCAATGATAGTATGTGCCGTGATGCGGTGTTACACAACCTGGATATTGTAAGCGCGTCAATCGAACGGATTCCCGCTGAAGTTCGTAAACAACACCCAACCATTGAATGGCGCAACCTCGAAGTTATCGGTGACGTTATTGCTCATGAGTACTTTGGCATCGATTGGACGATGGTCTGGGATATTGTCCAAAATAAATTACCGTCCCTAAATCGTGAAATTGCTGTCTTAATGCGGTCAGTCAGTGTCTAACAGGAACTCAAAAGCAAACCATTCCGTCTCTGCTTACGATCATACAAGCCAATGAGCAACAAAACGCCGGAAGACATTCTCGACCTTGCCCGCCAGCGCATTGAGTTGCGAAAACAACAGGAACATGCCTTGTGCGAGCAATGGCAACAGGAACGCGCCGCTCGCGAACGACCGTGGCGGTATATATTCCTATACATTCTGGGCATTTTGCTATTGGTCCTGTTTCTTACGCCGGGTGCGTCGTTGGAGTGGAAACTCTATGCAATTGTCCATGGCTTGGTGGCGCAGCAGCACAACGTTTTTCTTGATGGGATGCAACTGCCGATCTGTGCGCGGAATATCGGCATCTACAGCGGATTTCTGATTACGCTAGTCTATCTCTGGGTTAGCGGGCGGCGCTGCGCCGGCGGGTTGCCTGCAAAACCCTTGATGGCGCTACTCGGTGCGTTCGTACTGGTTATGGCCGTGGATGGCTTCAACTCGCTCTTGGGAACGATTGGCCAGCCGCAGCTCTATCCCTCGCGCAACGATCTGCGCACTGTCACCGGTGCAGGGATGGGCATGACGATAGCAGCAGCATTTCTGTTCGTATTCAACCGGTCGCTGCGCCAGAACGTAGACAAGCAGCAATCTGTTATAGGCTGGCGTGATTGGGGCATCGTTCTGGCGTTCAATGGATTAATGACATTGGCGTTCTATAGCGGCCTGGGGTTTCTCTACTGGCCTCTGGCGTTTCTGTCCTTCTTTGGTTTGGTTGGCGAGTTGTTCGTGATCAACGTGCTGATCGTAAGCCTGCTGATGGGGTATGGCGGTTCGATTACGTTCGTGCGCGATCTCGCTCGCCCGGCAACCTTTGCTCTCCTCACCAACCTACTGATTATTGGCGCCTTGGCGCTGCTCCGCTTCGCCTCCGAAGGCCTGATTGCGCTGGCGGCTCTGCCAAGCTCTCTGCTCTAGCGACCCTGATACTACAACGAGATTTTTAACCACAGCGCGTTGAAACGCTGCTAGGGACCGGTTCTGCGCCCTGCGCACGGCGGTCCTGTCCGGGAGCCGAAGAGCGTAGGACCGGCTTGCGCAGGGACTCACATCTGTTTTGGTTCTGGACCAGATCTCCGGCTGTAAATGCTTTACACTTTGTTTGTAGCTCCATTCTGAAGTCATAAGATCTCCAAGAATCGCGCCATACTATGCAATATATGGTATAGTCTAGAGCGATAAGTTTGAGATTCGTTCCCAAGCACTTGATACATCATGTGCTTTGTCTCGATACTCAATCCCAGTCAATATACGTGGGACTCTCGCGTCCGACGAGGCCTTGGGTCTTGAGCAGGAGAGAATTAACCCAGAAGAGGTGTGCATATAGCCCGCTTTCTCTTTACCACTATCCCGATCCAGGGAAACCTAGGCACTCAGATCGCAGTTGCCCATCGTCTCCAAGAGATGGGGCATACTGTTGCTTTCGCTGTACCCCCGCGACTCCAACCAACCGTTGTGCGGGCTGGGCTCAAGGTTCTCAATGGCCTTTCGTGGGGGCAAGAGTTGCTCGATACGTACCAGGCCGGAGCTTTACTCGACCGCTCTTGGCGTGACAAGGGGTTACGCCGCCTCTTTGCCAACCTTGGTCAGGAAGCAACGATCCTGGCTGCGCTCCTGCGGCACTGGCAAGCTGATGCGCTGGTTAGCGCCCAGACGCCAATAGGAGCCATCGCCTCGGATGCAGTTGATATCCCCTATGCCGATATCTGTGGGATGGCATTGCCGATCAACAGTACCGCGCTTCCGCCTTATGGTTCAGGTTTATCGCCCTATGCCAGACGTGGGTTGACCTGGCTTCTGAACTGGCTTCGCTGGTCGACGTTGATCCACAGTGGCGACCGATCCGTCAAGCAGGTGCGCCGGGCTTATGGGTTGCCTCCTGCCCAACGTAGCCTCTTCGAGCCGTCGCCCTACTTGCTGCTCGCCTTCACAACCGAGTTGATCGAATACCGCCGGCCCGATCTGCCGCCCCAAGTTTGGTTTGTTGGCCCCTCCACCGATTCCACATTCGACAGCCCAGAAGACTTTCCTTGGGATTGTATTGCCGCTGATCGTCCTCTGGTCTACGCCGATCTCGACGAAGATCATCATATTGACGGGCGCCAGGCGCATCAATCACAAGCTCTCCTCAATAGCTTGATCGAAGCTAGCCGGGACCAGTTTTGGCAAATCGTCGTCGATGCCGAGCTCGCATCCAAAACTGCAAAGAAACTGCGCGAACTTCCAAGCAACGTGTTATTGCTGCGTCAAACGCCGCGCCAGATCTTGCTGGAGCGTTCGCAAGCGGTCATTAGTACAGGCTCGTACGAAGTAGTTGCCGGGGCGCTGGAAGCTGGCGTGCCGCTGGGATTGTTACCGTCAGGTCGAGATCAGGCGGAGGTAGCCCAGCGGGTGGTCGAGGTCGGCGCCGGGATACGCTGCTCATCTCACCAACGACGCCGCAGCGAGCTACGCCGGATGATCTCCCGTGTGCTAGAGGAACCGGGCCTGAGCTTGAGCGCTCGGCGCGTCGCTGCTGACTTTGCCCGTTGTGATGGGCCCGGATCGGCAGCCGAGCTGCTGGTCCAGTTAGTAGAACTACGGCATCCCATCCATCGCGCGCTTGGACAGACGCCAACGCTCTATTTGAACTGAACTGCAGAGGTGATGAGATGATTGTCTCCGCGTATGCAGGGGTGAGATGATGAAGCGATGAGGCGAGAACACGACGAGGCAACGTCAGCGCGTCCTCGATGCAACGTTTCTTCGCGCCCGCCGTTCTTCGCCTCTTCGTCTCTTCAGTTCAGCGCCTCGTCACGCCCTCTCAATCATCGTCACACATAACTCCGCCCCATCAGTTTGCGGAGCGCCCGGCGTGTGTCGGTGCGCACCAGGCGGGCGAGCAGCGCCGTCGCAAATAGGGTGAGCAGGCGTGGGAGCGAATAGCGCGGCTGAACGATTCCTCGCAGCGCTCGAGGGTCGTTGAGCGGCAGGGGCGATGTTACGGCTATGCGTAAGGGAATTGTCCCATGCCATTCGTATTCGACCCAGAACAAGTCGGGCATGCTGCGTTGGAAGAAATAGTAGATCGGGTTGTACTCGTAGAGATAATCGAATAGTTCGCCAAAAGGTTCCGCTGGCTCTTTCGGGTGTAGCACCAATGTGTTGTCGATCAGATTGACATACCAGCGATGAAACGACCAGTGGAACAGGCGCTCGGCGATCTCGCTCGGCGAGCCAATATAGCCGGCTTTGCCGACCCGCATCAATTCCTGCACAAACTGCTGTGGGTCGTCCATGTGTTCGAGGATGTGCGAACAGATAATATAGGCAAAGACGCCATTGCGGAACGGTAGGTGATGGCCATCGGCGACAACCAGCGGGCGATCAATGATCAACGCACCGCCGCGTTCGGTGTCATCGCTGACGTAGCGGTCGACCAGCACATTGGAACGAGGATGCGGATTATCCCCGCTCCCAATTTCGAGCACCAGTCCAGATGCTGGCGGATTTAGTTTTTGTTTCATAGTAAAGGGATAAGCGTTCAGTTATCGGGGTGACATCTGTCTGGCACAAATCAACGCATGCGTGTCGTATGTCTCACCAGCGCAGTCGACGGAAAGGAGCTCACAAGCTGATAGCTGACCATTGAAACGCTTGCCTTAATTCAGATCGTCGCCGCTCAAACTATCACGCAGAATATCCAAGTTTTCCAGGGCCAGCCCGGTGCCGATGGCGACACAACTCGCTGGCTGGTCGGCGACATAACAGGGTACGCCGGTGACTTCGGTCATCAACTCGTTGATGCGACGCAGCATGGAGCCGCCGCCGGTCATCACCATCCCCTTGTCGATAATATCGCTGGACAACTCTGGTGGTGTTTCAACCAATACGGCCCGTACCGCGTTGATAATGGCGTCCAGCGGTTCCTGGATGGCCTCGGTGATCTCATTGGAGTCCACTTCGATGATACGGGGCAGCCCGGCAACCTGGTCGCGTCCCCGCACTTGCATGGTCAGCGGACGTTCGAGCGGGAGCGCCGATCCGATCTCGATTTTGATGCTCTCGGCGGTGCGCTCGCCGACGATCATATTGTATTTACGCTTGATATAGGCGGCAATCGCTTCGTCGAACTTGTTGCCGCCCACTCGTACTGACGTACTCACGACGATATCATTGAGCGATATGACCGCCACCTCAGTCGTCCCGCCACCGATGTCAATGATCAGGTTGCCGGACGGCTGAGATACGGGGATATTTGCACCAATCGCCGCCGCCAGCGGCTCTCGGATCAACCAGGCATGGCGCGAGCCGGCAGCGAGCGCCGCATCACGAACTGCTCGCATCTCCACACTGGTGACGCCCGCCGGGATACAGATCATGACTTCCGGCTTGCTCAAGCGAAGGCGCCCACCGGCGCGGCCAATGAAATATTTGAGCATTGCCTCGGTGACGACGTAGTCGGCGATCACACCGTTGCGCATTGGGCGGACGACTTCGATACTTTCCGGCTCGCGCCCCAGCATTGCCAATGCCTCGGCGCCCACTGCGCGTACTCGGCTATCCCGTGTCGAGAGTGCAACCACCGATGGCTCAGACAGCACAATGCCTTTACCTTTAACGTATACCAGCACGTTTGCCGTGCCGAGGTCAATGCCGATCTTCCGGGCCATACCTAACCTCTGATTTCAGATTGGATAGTGGTGCAAGAAGGCTCTTTCTGAGCATAGGCAAAGATTGAAGGTTGATCTGCCCAAGTGTGTTCAGAAGCTCCTTGTGTTGACATAACGCATGTAGTGATAACGCTAACATTGAACCCAAGACCCCGTGTAGCGTGTACTGTTGAGAAAACATTGCGAACAGCGATGCTGCAACGCACGCTACAGAACCTTATTTTACACTATCTGCAACGATCAACGTCACCACTACATTCGATAAGATTCGGCTTTTGGCTGGAAGGGAAATCACGAATTGTTTCGCTCTTCCAAGAGTGAAAACGACGAAGCGGTACGCGCTACGGGTGAATCTTATCTTAGGCGTAAAGCGATTTAGCTGGGAAGAATGCGGCGATACATCCCAATCCGAAATCTCCAATTACCCATCGGCAATCGTTAGTGCCGTTTGCTGCGCTGCAATTGCGCTACTCGGAGGCGTACCATTGCACGGCGCAGTTCGGCTTCGGCGCGAACCATATCCTGTTCCGACTGAACTTGGCGTAAACGTTCCTCGGCGCGAATGCGGGCTTGCTCGGCACGAGCCTCGTCAATCTCGTCGGCTCGTTCGACGGTATCGGCCAAGATGGTAACCCGATTCGGCAATACTTCCATAAATCCGCCAGCGAGTGCGTAGGGCGTACGCTCACTGCCTTTCACGATGCCAAGTTCGCCGATGTCGAGAATTGTCAGAAGTGGCGCGTGGCGGGGCAAAATGCCTATCCGTCCATCCCGCGTCGGCACACTGATCATATCAACCTCATCGGACAACACCACGCGCTCGGCGGTTACGATTTCTAGATGGATTGGCATAGCTTTATCCCTGACACGATAAGGTGGCAAGCAGCTCGCAGCGTGATATGCGACACGCGGTCTTGTATGATTGTAGGATCTTTATCTCCCTGCACACTGCTGCTGCTTTCCCTTGTCACTTCTTTTGTGTAGACTCGTACTCGGTGATCACTTCATCAAGGCCGCCCTGCATAAAGAAATACTGCTCGGGGATGTGATCGACCTCGCCGGCCAATACACGCGCAAAACTCTTGACAGTTTCTGCGACCGGGACATACTTGCCAGGCCGACCAGTAAACTGTTGTGCGACTGTAAACGGTTGGCTAAAGAAGCGCTCAATCTTTCGCGCTCGCTGTACCGTCAGCTTATCCTCGTCACTCAACTCTTCCAGACCGAGGATGGCAATAATGTCTTGCAAGTCTTTGTAGCGCTGAAGAACACGTTTTACTTCTTGGGCGACCTGATAGTGATCATCGCCGACAATATTGGGGTCAAGGATGCGGCTGGTCGATGTCAGCGGGTCTACGGCAGGGTAAATCCCTTTATCCGAGATGCTGCGCTCCAGCGTGATGGTCGCGTCAAGGTGTGCAAATGTTGTGGCTGGGGCAGGGTCGGTGTAATCGTCAGCAGGCACGTAGACGGCCTGCATCGAGGTGATCGAGCCCTTATTGGTTGACGTAATGCGCTCCTGCAACTCGCCCATCTCTGTGCCCAGGGTGGGTTGGTAACCTACCTGCGAAGGCATGCGTCCGAGCAGCGATGAGACTTCCGAACCAGCTTGCACGAAGCGGAAGATGTTGTCGATGAAGAGCAACACGTCGCGGCCTTCCTCGCGGAAGTACTCGGCCATGGTCAGCGCTGCCAATCCGACGCGCAGGCGCGCCCCAGGCGGCTCGTTCATTTGACCAAAGACCATCACCGTCTTGTCGAAGACCGTGGTTTGGTCGTCGATCTGCGACTCTTTCATCTCGTGGATCAGGTCATTCCCCTCGCGCGAGCGCTCGCCTACCCCCGCAAAGACCGAATAGCCGGATTGTTCCTTGGCGATATTGGCGATCAACTCTTGGATGACGACGGTCTTGCCGACGCCCGCGCCGCCGAAGATGGCTGTTTTGCCACCGCGCGTGAAAGGTGCGACCAGGTCAATAACCTTAATTCCGGTCTCGAAGATCTGGGTCTGCGTGCTCTGCTCCTCGAACGAAGGCGGTTCACGGTGAATTGGCCAACGATCGACATCTTGAACCGGGTCGATGCCGTCAATCGGATCACCTAACACATTGAATACGCGTCCCAAGGTTTTGGGTCCGACCGGCACCGCGATTGGTCTGCCGGTATCTACTGCCGGCAGACCGCGCTGAAGGCCGTCGGTCGATCCCATCGCAACCGCCTTGACGGTTTCGTTCCCCAGGTGCTGTTGCACCTCACAAACCAAACGACCGCCATCATCGAGCGGGATTTCGATGGCATTATAGATCTCGGGCAGGTGGCCGTCCGAGAATTGCGCTGTCACCACCACGCCGATGATTTCATTAATAACACCCGTTGCTGCTGACATAGTATCCTCCCCGAAGAACAGTTAGATGGCAAGGAAGATCCCTCGATGCATGACCACGATGCGGGGAAGAGCGTAAGGGATTTCTTCCGGAAAATATACCTTCGTTATCGAATAGAAACAGTAAAGCTTGCTCGAATCTTAACGTATACACAAACCCATCGTTTGGCAGACGATGGCTGACTACTCGGCCAGCGCCGCCGCGCCGGAGGAGATCTCGCTCACTTCTTTGGTAATGCCAGCCTGTCGCGCCTTGTTGAAAGAAAGCGTCAAATCACGCACCAGATCTTTTGCGTTGTTGGTTGCGTTGCGCATGGCGACCATCCGTGCGCTATGTTCGCTGGCAATGCTCTCTAGCACGGCTTGGTAGAGTTGAACCTCGACGAAGCGAGGCAACAACGCGTCCAGCACTTCTTCCTGACTTGGCTCATATGTGTAATCCACCATTTGCTGTGTTGCAGATGCGGTTGGCGGTTCGACCGGCAGGAGTCGTTTGATCGATGCCCGCTGTACAAGGGTATTGATGAACTCGCTATAGAGAACATACACCTCATCATACTTGCCGCTCCGGAACCCGCTGATGACATTTGTTGCAATTCCCAGGGTGTCTTCGAGTGATGGCGCATCGCCTAGCCGCATAATCTCGCCGACCAGTTGCTGCTGAGTGCGCGCCATAAAATCGCGACCCTTCTTTCCAATGGCGTACACTTCGACACCACGTTCCTTTTGCCGCTGTTCCAGGATAAAGCGGCCCGATCGGCGCAGAACATTAGAAACCAAGCTGCCGCACAAGCCGCGATCTGGGGTGACAACGACTAAGGCAATATTTTTGACCGATGGGCGCGCTTCCAACAATGATCCTTTGCGCGACCCGCCGACTAAACGCCCCATCAACTCGCCAATCACGTCCAACAGACGGTCGGCATAGGGACGGGTCGCAATCACATTGCGCTGCGCCCGTCGCATTTTCGACGCCGAGACCATTTCCATCGCCCGCGTAATCTGGGCGACGTTTTTCACCGAACGGATACGGCGTTTAATTTCACGACCACTAGACATCGCTCATCTCTCCCTATCAGGCTGTTGTGCCCGAAAGATGTCATAACTTAGATCCCAGATGATCAATCCTGTTGCTGCTGCTTCATCCAGGTTTCCGGTGATGGGCGGCACATCAGGGATCAACTCGAACACACCTGCAGTTGGATTGATGATATACGCCACTCCCAGGAAGACCGCCAATGCTGCCGCAACTTTGCCCGCCGTTGTACGCTGGACGACCTCGCCAGCGGGGCGGGGCGCAGGGTGGCGTGTTTCCGGCTCAGGCATGGCTGGGCGCTCCGCCGATTAGTTGATCAAGCGCTTGCTGATACGCGGCAAAGGTCCGTGCATCGAAGAGGACGAAACGAACCAGTTCGATCCCGGCGTGATCGCGCAGGTACGCAATTGTTGTTTCAAGCGCAGTGTGCGCTGCTTGGTCCAGCGGGTAGGCGAACACGCCGGTGCTAATAGAAGGAAATGCCAGACTCCGTAGATTGTGCTGGGTCGCCAATTCCAGGCTGCTGCGGTAGGCGCTGGCAAGCAGCGCTGCATCTTGGTCCAGGTTCCCTGAAAAGCGTGGCCCGACGGCATGGATTACATAGCGCGCCGCCAGGTCACCCCCAGTCGTGATCCGCGCTTTGCCCGTTGGGCACGGGCCAACCTTGCGACATTCCTTGAGAATGCGCGGCCCGCCGGCACGATGGATTGCGCCATCAACACCGCCGCCGCCGAGCAAGCTGCTGTTGGCGGCATTGACGATAGCATCGGTGCTCTGCTGAG
>JAKSDJ010000705.1 GCA_022360155.1 Chloroflexales bacterium
CGCGCAGTTCGTAATAGAACCCTTTCGGCTCTTCGTGCGTCGCCGCATCGGCAATGAAGTAGCGCTCAAAGGTTGTCATGCGCAACCGCCCATACAGCGGCGAGTGCTGGCCGCACCAGAGGTACCACATTGCGTCCTGACCCTCTTGTCGGGCCTGGGGATCGTTTCCGAAAAAGGCCTCGCGGGCCATTTGTTCGAAGCGTCGCAATAATGCCGGTCCCGACAGCACTTCACCATCCAAGCGGAAGGCGATAAACTCGCCGTGCGCGTCGACCGGAACGCAACCGTGTAGCTTCAGATTGCCGTCTTGTACTTGAAACATGTTGCCGTAACTGTAGAGGAAGCGAATATGCTGATGGAGCCTTTCACTATGCTGAAATTGGTAGCGCAATTCAGCAACGACCTCCGCCTCGGCATCGGTCAGAGCTGCGCAGTCAGAAGCATCGAGAGTTGGCCAGTTGGCGTCGGTCAATGGGTAGGTAACGCCATATAGCGTCGTTGTGCCCTCAGCCAAGTTCAAGCTATCGAGAACAAGCCGATCTTCCATCGTATATTCAGGATGGCGTTTGATGATTTGGGCTTCGAGCTTGAATTGAATAAGCGCAATGGCCTTGTGCATCTTAGCAATCAGGTCACGGGAGTAGCCCTCGAACTGCCCATTGGCTTTGGACTGAAACATCGTACAGGGATCATCGCCATAGGTCGTTGCCGCGAAATGCGCCAGCGAGCGGAGATTGATGCTATAGCCGTCGGTCAACGTTTCCAACGTGCCGTAACGCAAGGCAAGCCGAACCACATTGGCAATCAATGCATCACAACCACTGGCAGCCGCCATCCACGAAACGTCATGATTGCCCCACTGGATCACGACATGATGATAGGTCATCAGGCGATCCATCACCTTTTCGGCTGCCGGGCCACGATCATAGATGTCGCCAAGGACATAGAGTCGATCCACTACCAGACTTTGGATCAGGTATGCCAGGGTGACAATGAAATCCTCACTTTCGCCAAGATCAACAATCGAGCGAATGATTGAGTTGTAGTAGTGCTCTTTTTGGTCTTTGTCGGCCTGAGTCTCTGTAAGCAGCTCTTCAAGAATATAGGCTCGGTGCGGCAAGAGTCGCTTGCGCACTTTACTGCGCGTATACTTCATCGATGATGTGCGAGCCACACGCACCAGATTTGCAATCGTAGTCGCCATCCAGTCGCGGGGATCCTCCAAGCGAGCAAGCGCTTGGCGCAACTTTTTCTCTGGGTAATAGATCAGCATTGCGAGATCTAACTTGCGCTGCTGGGTCAACTCGATGCCGAAGGTCTGATTGATCTTGCGCTGGATCGCCCCTGAAGCATGGCGCAGAATGTGGTCGAATTGCTCGTAGGCTCCGTGAATATCTGAGACATAGTGGTCGGTGCCTTTGGGCAGCGCCATGATGGCGTTCAGATTGATCATTTCGACGTGGGCGGCAGTGATGGTTGGATACCGACTGCTGAGTAGTTGTAGCAGCCGTAGTTCCTGGGCATCGTATTCGACAGGTGTAACCATTAGGCTATGCTCCTTGGCATTGTTCACGAACAACTGACAGATATGTTTGAATCGCGGGAGACCTCCACTTCTGCTTGCACCGGATATCTAGGATCGCAACAGCGAATCGCCCATCCGAATCAAAATGGGCGATCGAAGAACGTGCGTCAGTTCTGCTCCGACTGCGGGGCAACGCAGTATACTTAACGCCTTCCATCACACACTGCTTAATGGCGTCGACATCACTGAATATTAGGGAAGGCGCCTCTTTCTTTGGCTCACATCATTGCACCATATGATATGGGCTCGTTCTTCTCAGCCATCAGATGAGTGTCTTCTTGCACACGGCCTGACGAGTCCATCTATGATACAACAGGTTTCCATCGAACGATACGCCTGTAGTGTTTGGGTGAGGTCAACACATAGGGGAAGGCGGATTGAAAGAATACCCGCTTGATGATACCTCTTGGACGAGGGGGGCGATACGGCGAAGGCGCGCGGGCCTTGCTGAGTTGTATCCCGACAAACGGCGCTGTTGCGACGAACCTTGTCTGAGCATGAAACCATCGAGCTGTCACGGCTCTTGCGCCTGCCAGATCACCGCCGCGCCATACCCGACGACCGAATGATAGTCGCCATTGACATCGCCCGAAGTGCCGTAGCGCACAATACGAACACGGTTGGCGCCCAGGTCGTGCGTGGCCGATAACACTGCCGCGATTGCCGCACCGCCACAGGCATAAGCGATGCCCTCCTTGATGGCGGCCAACACGCCTGCTGCATCAAAGGCTTCAATCCGGCGCAAAATTTCACTGTCAAGCTTGTTGGCGATGGGTTGGGGGTAGAAATGTGAGAGATCAGAACTGGCAACAAGAAGCGCCCGCTGACCGCGAACAGTTTCGGCAAGAGCATGCCCAAGGGCTTCCATTTCGGTTGCGTCCTGATCGCGGATCATCACCGGCAGCAGCCGAAACGAACCGAGAGTGTGTTGGAGGAACGGGAGTTCAATCTCTAGCGAGTGTTCATTATCGCGGCGCAACGGAGTCAGACTATAACCGAGCCGGGTGCGCAATCCCTGATCGAGCTGCCTCACGGCATTGTGATCGACTACTACCGAGCCAAGCGGCGTTTCGTAGGCATCATAGGCTGTGGTGAGCAGCGGCGCCGGCGCATCCCGATGCATTGGTCCAAGAATAGCCACCAGGTCGACCTGGAGTCCACGCAGGCAAGCGAAAGCCCATGCGGCAACGGCGCCAGAGTAACGCAACCCGGCATGAGGCGCAACAATGCCTAAAATTGCACCCTCGGGAACTTGAATATGGGCATCAGCAAGATATTGATCGAGCCGTCGTCGCAACCGTACCGGTGCAGCGGGATACCATACGCTTGCAATTGACGAGCGACGAATGTCCATAACCTACCTCACTCGAACACCGAGCCAGATCTTGCGTCGGCGCGCTCCCCAGGAGCCTGGCGCCGATGCAAAATGACCAGCGAGTCGCGCGCCACATGATGTGCAACATCCTTCGGTGTCCAGTTTCCAGCGACCCAACGTGTACCAGTTACGTTCGATCAGCAGCGCGCCACACGATCCGCAGAAGGTCGATTGCCCATTCACATCAGAAACGTTCCCAGTATAGACATGGCGTAGACCTGCAGTGCGAGCTTGCTGGCGCGCCCGTACGAGCGTCGTTATCGACGCGGGCGATACGTTCAACATCCGATAATCGGGGTGGAACGCCGTAAAGTGGAGCGGCACATCAGGGCCAAGATTGGTGACGAACCAATCGCACAACTGTGCAATCTCTTGCGACGAGTCGTTGTAGCCAGGGATGAGCAAGGTCGTAACTTCCAACCAAACATCGGTTTCGTAGTGGAGCCAACGCAGGGTATCGAGCACCGGGTCAAGCTTGCCAAGACATAAGCGCTGGTAGAACTCGTTGGTAAAGGCTTTCAGGTCAATATTGGCGGCATCAATATACTGATAGAACTCTGGGCGTGCCATCGCGGTAATATAGCCCGCCGACACAACCACCGTCTTCAAGCCGCGCGCATGCGCTGCATGCGCGCAATCGATAGCATACTCGGCGAAGATCACCGGGTCGTTGTAGGTAAACGCAACGCTGTGGCAGCCCGCCCGAACGGCTGCTTCGGCTATCTCATCGGGTAACGCCCACGAAACAAGCCGATCCATTTCCTGCGCTTTGGAGATATCCCAGTTCTGGCAAAACTTGCAGCCCAGGTTACAGCCCGCCATGCCAAATGAGAGCACGCTGGTTCCAGGGTAGAAGTGATTAAGCGGCTTCTTTTCGATGGGATCGACACAGAAACCCGAGGCCCGGCCATAACTGCTTAGAACCATTATACCGTTACGAACCTGACGGATAAAACAAAACCCCCGCTGACCTTCGCGCAACTTACAGGCACGCGGACACAGGTCGCATTGAATCCGCCCATCAGCAGTTTGACGCCACCAACTACCAGCAACAACGCCGGGTTCCAATTGTACACGTGTGATCATCGTTCGTCACAGGCGAGGGTATGCGCGGAGCGAGGCGCTGGCAAGAGGAATATGATTGCCCTCGCGTCGTTATGTCGTTAACACGCCTATAGATTTAGTATACCACGCAACGCAAGGACGAAGAGGATTGGCCGAATGATTCTCGGGCGCGTCAAAACTTTGCAAGGAAAGGCAGACAACCCCAACGTGCGCAGATTGACGCAGATACTCGCTGATTTGCGTCAGTCTGCGACTGATTTGCGAACGATATTCCATTTTGACATAACTCTCAAACCAGGCTCGCCGCTTTTTTCCCGTTTGAGCAAAAGCTCCACCGCGCTACAAAATCCATAGTGAACCATGACGATTAGGAGCGGGTAGAGTTGTGGAGCAACAGTAAAGTTGAAAGCGCCATACTGGAACATTGTCCAAGGGCGGATTCGGAGACAGATTTCCGAAACTTGGTTGCTCCTACTAGTTATGTGAATGCAGACTCAGCTGCCAGATCCAACCCCGGCGCGGCGCAAAGAGAAATGCCAACAGAAAAAAACCAGTCGCCACAAGCACAATCGCTGCGCCAGAGGCTATATTCATATAATAAGACAAGTACAAGCCAATAACACCAGAGACAACGCCGATCAAGGCTGCCAGCCCCATCATGGCCAGCAGCCGGCGTGTGATCAGCAAAGCGGTCGCTGCGGGTGTCACCAACATCGCGAGCATCAAGGCCACGCCAACTGTCTGGAGCGATACAACAATCGCGATTGCCATCAACACGAAAAGCAGATAATTGAGCATTGTGACCGGCAAACGCAGCGTAGCGGCATGGGTTGCATCGAATGCGACAGTGACGAACTCCTTGTAGAGAGCGAGAATCGTAATGATTACCAAGCCGCCGAAGCCGCCGATAAGCCAGAGATCGGTCGTCGCAACGCCTAGGATGTGGCCAAAGAGAAAATGCGCCAGATCCACCGAATAGCTGCGCGTGGATGAGATCAGGGCAATACCCAGCGCGAACATGGATGCGAAGACAATCCCAATCGCCGTATCCTCTTTGATCCGAGCTTGTCGCGTGATCATCCCGATGCCAAGCGATGCCAAGATAGCAGTGCCCAGCCCCCACCAGAACAGCGAAGTTGTCGCGCCGCCGCTCGACAGATAGCCCACCGCTAGGCCCGGAAGGATAGAGTGTGAGAGGGCGTCGCCGAGAAAGGCCATACCGCGTAACACAACAAATGCGCCGACAACAGCGCACACACTGCCAACCATTACCGCCGCCAAAAATCCGCGAATCATAAATGGGAAGCGGAGTGGATCAATCACAAATTCGATCAGGCTGTTCATGAAGGCGATTCCCCTCTGCCACAACACGTATCAGCAAGGATCATCATACCTTCGCTCGTCTCAATCCAGCGGAGTTGACCGCCATACGCCTCAGCCAGTCGATCAGGCGTAAAGACCTCTTGGGCGTTCCCCTGACCCAATAATCGCCGATTGAGCAGCAAGACTCGCTCATAGTAGCGCGGATCGGCAGCCTGGTTGAGATCGTGAGTAGCAACCAGCACCGCTACACCTTGTCGTCTCAACTCATCGATAATCCGTACAATCTCGTCCTGCGACATGACGTCGAGTCCAGTTATTGGCTCGTCGAGGAGCAGCAGGTGAGCCTCTTGCGCCAACGCACGCGCAATGAACACCCGCTGCTGTTGACCGCCCGACAACTCGCCGATCTGACAGTGCGCCAGATCGGCCATATGCACTAACTCGAGACACTGGCGAACGATTGCGCGGTCATGCTTCCCGGGCCAACGGAGTAATCCCATCTTGCCGATCCGCCCCATCATGACGACATCGGCAACATTGACCGGGAAGTTCCAATCCACATGGCTACGTTGCGGCACATAGGCAAGAACCGCCTGTTTAGCGAGCGGCTTGCCGGCCAATCGAATCACGCCACGAGCAGGGTTCAACAATCCGGAAAGCGTCTTGAAGAGGGTGCTCTTGCCGGCGCCGTTCGGCCCGACAAGGGCAACCCGCTCGCCCGCAGCTACATGAAACGTAACATTGTCGAGCGCTAAAGCCTTGCCATAAAAGACAGTCAGACCAGAGACTTCCAGCACTGGTGTCGAGGGTTCGACGAGTGGAGCGCCATTCAAACGCTGAAGCTGGTGTGCTACTGTAGTGACCATTTGCTCTACCATCCTCACTGAAGCGCACCTGCATCGTGGCAAGTGCGCTGGGAGTTGAGTTGCTATCCGGATAAACCGCGTACGACTGCATTGGTATTATAACGCATCATATCGACATAGGTCGCCGCCGGGCCATCCGCTCCGCTGAGCGACCCTGTATAAATAGGCGCCAGTTGGATTCCTGTATCTCGTGCTATTTGCTCAGCCAGTTGAGAGTTGACGGTGGTGTCAACAAAGATTGTGGGGACATTGTATGATTGAATGGCTTCCTGAAGAGCAGCTAATTACTGAGCCGAAGGCTGAGAGACGCTACTATACGCCGGAATGATAGCGCCGATGATCTCAAAGCCGTAGTGATCCGAAAAATACCCGAGGCTATCGTGATCGGTTACCAGTTTACGATTCGCTTCGCTGATCTGGGCTACCTGTTGCTGAATGTCTGCATCGAGCACCTCGAGCTCTTTTTGGTAGGCGGCGGCATTTGTTGCGTATGTGTTGGCGTTGGTCGGGTCGAGTTCGCTCAACGTAGCGGCAATATTCTCAGCCCAAACCTTCACGTTCATCGGATTGAGCCAAACGTGTGGGTCGGCGCTACCGTGATCATGCTCTTCCTCCTCTGCACTTGCATCGTGCTCCTCAGCCAATTCGATTACCTCAACACCATCAGATACCGAGATGATGTGATTGGCGTTGATACCGGAGTTCTCGATCAGCGGGGTCAAGAACTCTTCCAGGCCTAAACCGTTGATAAACACCACATCGGCATCAGCTATAGCGGCGATATCTTGCGGAGTTGGCTCGAAAGCGTGCGGATCAGCGTCGGTGGGGATCAAAGTTGTGAGCACGATCGCCTCCCCGCCAATCTGGCGCACTACATCGCCAACAATATTTGTTGTCGCCAAGACATTCGCGGTCTGGCCCTCTGGGAGCGCCGCCAGCGTTGCAGCTGAACCCAGGGGGATCGCTTCAGTTTCGTCATCGTGTTCTTCAGTTGAGGAAACATCGGCAGCCAACTTGTGCTGCGACGTATCCTGATCTGGTGTTGGGGCAGCAGATGGCCCGACACCGCCGCAAGCCGTCAGGATGAACATCAATAAGAAGGACACGATCAGCGACCAAGCGGCGCCTCCGCGCCGGACTGAGGAATGCATAAGCAAAGACCCCTTTGAACAAAAGCTTCAAACATAACGATACAATGTATCATATCCAAAAAGTGATAACTGTCAAATGACAGAGATGGCAAAACAAAGCCAGCTTGTTAGGCAAAGCTTTGCCCAAACGACAATATTGCATTGCCTGTGCGGCTATGGTAGACTAACGCCCGCTGTTCTGGCATGGGTTCACATATAGTTGCGATGACTGGGCATTCACGGCGCCAAGACAAGCCAATGACGCCACACATCGATCCGAACCTTATAAGGAATACGGAATGACCATTCGTGAATTATGGACCCGCCGGGAGTCGCCGCAAACAGACGGATATGCTGCACTCCTCAGCGTGATCGTCTTTCTCATCGCGCTGGCGCCGCGGCTGTTCGCGCAGGGGCGATTCCTCACGGTGGACGAGGCATATCACTGGCAGGGGCGAGTCGAGAAATTCCTCGCTGCCCTACGCGCTGGCGATTGGGGCGGGACATTCCTTATTGGCCATCCCGGCGTCACAACAATGTGGCTCGGCACAATAGGCCGAGCCACCTACGAAATGCTGACCGTCCGGGGATTGTTGCCCGCGGCTGATCCGGATCTTCTGCGCATTTTTGAGCGCGCACCGATTTCCATCACCAATGCGGTTTGCGTTGCACTTGGCTATCTCTTGCTGTGCAGGCTCTTGTCAGGACGAGTTGCATTTCTCGCCGCGCTGCTCTGGGCGACCGAGCCATTCTTGATTGCCCACAGCCAACTGCTCCATCTCGATGCCTTGCTCACATCATTCGTAACTCTGGCGCTGCTTCTGGTGCTGTGCGCCTTTCGATTCGACGCCGAGGCTTCTGCAGTGTCGCCGATTCGCTGGCCATTCCTGCTGGCGGCGGGGGTAGTAACTGGGCTGGCGCTGCTCACCAAATCGCCATCGCTGATCGCACTGCCGATGCTCGCCTTGATCGGCTTGATTGGGGCATGGCCGCGCGATCCAACGCTAATAGCACGTGAAAGTACAATCAGGGCGCGACCTAGCGCGCTTGTGCAATACGTTGCGGTGCGCCTGGTTATACCGCTGCTTGTATTAGTTGGGGTAGCGCTGCTCGTCTGGTACATATTGTGGCCGGCAACATGGGCCGATCCGCTAGGCATTGTGCAAAGGATCATTAACTATACCGCCGCCGACGGCGGCTCGCCTCATGGCTGGGGGAATTTCTTTATGGGGCGGCCAGTCGAAGATCCCGGACCACTGTTTTATCCGGTTGCCATCGCCTTGCGCCTGACTCCGTGGATCTTGCTTGGCCTGGTTGCGGCGCTGGTCGCCGGCGTTGTGACCTGGCGACACGCATGGGGAACACAACAGCGGACACTCCTTATGCTCGCATGTTTCGCAATCTTCTTCGTCGCAGTTATGAGCACACAACCCAAAAAGTTCGACCGTTACGCGCTGCCCGTCTTCCCGTCCCTGGTCACGCTTGCGGCTGCTGGGCTGGCCTGGGTCGGCGATTTGGCACGCCGCCAGGTGATGCGTGGAGCGCAGACCAAGCAGCGGGCGCAGATAGTCTTCGGTTGGGGACTCATTGGCGCCATCCTGGCAACAAATGTCGCCTGGTATCACCCATACCAACTGGCCTACTACAACCAGTTGCTTGGCGGTTCAGCGACCGCGGTGCGAACGATACCTGTAGGCTGGGGTGAAGGGTTTGAGCAAGCAGGAGCTTTTATCAACGCACAACCCGATGGCGCCGATCTGCCGGTCGCTTCGTGGTTCGAGCCGGTGTTGCAGCCGTATGTCAATGCGCCGGTCCTGGGGCTTTCCGAGGTGTTCAAGCCGGGCAGGGTCGGGTATGCGGTACTCTACATCGATCAGTTGCAGCGCCAGAATGAACCGGAAGCAACCGATCTGTTGCTACGCACGCTTGAACCAAATCACACAGTGCGCATTCACGGGATCGACTATGCGTATGTCTACCAAATACCGCGCCCCGTCGCCAACCTAAGCGAGGCGGAATTTGGCGAGGCGATTGTATTCCGCGGCTATGATCTTGCGATGGAGGCGGCGGCGACAACGCAAGAGCTGGGCATCACTTTGCATTGGTATGCACGTGCGAATGTCACCGCTGATTATATGCTCTTCATCCACGTGCTCGATTCCGCCGGCGCCCGCATCGGGCAGACCGATGTCCCCCCCGCTGGCGGCGGCGAGCCGACATCGGCATGGCAGCCGGGCAGCTATGTTTCGGCGACGCTACGAGTTCCGCTGACTGTCTCGCAACTTCCGCCTTCCTTCTGGATCGCGATTGGCCTCTACGACCCGCAGAGCGGCGCGCGTCTGGCGTTAAACACCCAAATACCGCAAACCAATGCGCCAGACGACGGACCGAA
>JAKSDJ010000171.1 GCA_022360155.1 Chloroflexales bacterium
CCAACGCAAACGGGGTCAGAATGATCGTGAGGATTCTATGAAAGAGGCGGACCCATTCCATAAATACACCATGTTTGTGATATTATGTGATCCTATATTCGCAATAATATCGCAATTCTAACAGATTTGCGCATGTGGATTGCGCAAGCTAGTACTACAATGAGACTCACAGCCGCATCACTTTGAAATGCCATTGCACGTGTCACCGTGAGTCCTTCGGCTCCGCTCAAGACTGGCGCAGCGAAGGGTCTCACGCTTTTTGGCAAAGAGATTCTTCACTTCGTGCAGCATGACATGTCTCGTTGTAGAATTGAGATAATTCATTATCTAGCTCTACTTCTCCTCAATGTATTAGGTTGAGTCAAACACGACAGAAGCGAGGCCGGCATGACCGTTCAATTGACCCGACGCCTGTTTACCGCTGACGAATATGAGCGGATGATCGCTGCCAGCGTGTTTCAGGAAGATGATCGGCTCGAACTACTGGAAGGCGAGATTATTGCGATGCGTCCTATCGACGCCCGTCATGCCGCTTGCGTCAATCGCCTGGGAGCACTATTCTATCGCGCGCTGCCACAATCAGTGATGGTGAGCACGCAAAATCCCATCCGCCTCAGCGATCGCTCAGAGCCGCAGCCTGATTTTGCGCTTGTCCACGCTCGTCCTGACTTCTATGCCCAGGTGTTGCCCACGCCGTCCGATGTCTTGTTGCTCGTCGAGGTTGCGGAAGCGACGTTAGCCTATGATCGCGATATCAAAGTCCCGCGCTATGCTCAAGCGGGTATTCCCGAAGTATGGCTGGTGAACATTGTCAATGGCCTGATTGTTCGATACGCACAACCTACGCCACACGGCTACCAAGATATTCACCAGGTGTACCCTGGGCAAATCATCGTATCGCTCTCCATTGCAGGCCTCACGATGCAGGTCAATGATATTTTGGTGTAAGCATTCGCTAGAGCAACAGCACTATCGATGATCTGCAGCGGCTGTGCCACAGCTACACTTGCACAGCCATACAGGTTGCTCTGCTCTGCTTAATGTGCTTGGCGGATCTCATTGAGCAGATGTTGCGCAGTTCGGCAAGAACCATAGCGCGAGCAGCGCAGACAGCAGCAAAACACCAGCGCTGATCAGTGCTGTGAAGTCCATTGCGTCTGCGAACGCCTGGCATGCCTGAGTCAGCACCATATCGCGCGTCGGGTTGCCAATGCCCTCGGCGGCTCGAAATGCGGCACTGATCGACTCCATAGCACTATGTTTGAGCGTATCGGGCAGCACGGTAACATCCGCCCAACCCTGGGTATACGCCCCAGTAAGTGTGGCGCCAAGGATGCCGATCCCCAACACGCTACCCAGATTAAAACCAGTTTCGTTGATTGCTGCCGCTTGGCCAGCTTTGTCTTCAGGAACGGCATTAATCACCGCTACAGTTCCAGCCGTAAAAGTAAGACCTGCGCCCGATCCTAACAATAACAATGCGATCAGAATAGGCGTATAGGTCCGATCACTCCCTATCATGGTAAGGATAAGCGATCCAGCAAAGGCAAGCAACAATCCATCGACGATCACTACCCGGATGCCCCAGTGTGCAACGACAGTTGGCGCCAGCAGGGTAAAGATCAACAACGATGCAGCGAGTGGGACTGTGCGTAGGCCAGCCTCGAATGGCCCGTAGCCACTTACGTACTGGAGGTATTGGGCAAGCACAAACGAAAGCCCCACATAAACAAAATAGATCAGCACAATGGCCTGGAGCGCGGCGCTAAAATGCGGGTTACAGAACAGATGGATATCGACCATCGGGTGGGCTACCCGCAATTCCCGCCAGATGAATAGCCCCAGCAGCACGAGCGCACTGCCGCTGGTGAGTATGAAGGGTGCATTCAACACGCCCCATGTCGGCATCGCCGTTATCGCATAGAGTAAGATACTGACACCGGCCATTGAGAGCGCAGCCCCAAGCATATCGAGCGGAACCTTGCGCGTAGGCAGATGAGCAGAAACAAGCCACGCTATGGCAACGAGGGTGATTACGATTATGGGGATATGGAGTAAGAATGCGGCGCCCCACCACATATTTTCTACGACCCACCCGCCAATGACTGGGCCAACCGCAACCCCTAAACCGAAGGTGGCAGTCCAAATTGCGATGGCCAGCGCACGTTCAGCATCAGCGAAGATGTGCTTGATGAGGGCGAGGGTTGCAGGCATCAGCAGCGCGCTACCAATCCCCATCGCCGCTCGACCGAGGATGAGCTCGTGAGTCGAACCAGCAAATGCGGTGAACACCCGAGTGACGCCATAGATGACAAGTCCAATCAACAGTATGCGGCGTACTCCAAAGCGATCACTGAGAGTGCCGCCTGTAAGCAGCAAGCCAGAATAGACCAAAATGTATGCTTTCGCTATCCACTGTAGTTCGCTGGCCGATGTGTTGAAGACACTCGCGAGTGTGGGCAAGGACACGTTGAGTATCGTATTGTCAAGCGCTAGAATAAAGATGATGAGGCAGAGCGCCACCAGTATCCACCACCGATGCACAGATGTATTCGTGCTAGGCGGCATTGTTGCTCCGTATGGTGTATCTGTCGAGTTAGCCATGAAATACGTTCTCCTTACTTGTCAAGAGGCACTACAAATGGTCTGCTCAAGCATCAATATAGTGGGTAAAGAGGCGCCTCCTTTTAGCTCATCCGTATCTATTTTTCGGAATATTTCGATATTTCGATATAAAAACCTATAAAAGAACCCTGCTAGCGCCACTACAATTCGTCGACGACAAAGTGCGCGAGTTGCGCAATAAGCGCCTCATTGCGCTTGTAATATGTCCACTGACCAAAACGCTGGGAAGTCACAAGACCAGCACGCTGAAGAAGGGCGAGATATTCCGAGACTGTCGATTGCGATAATTGAACTTTCTCAGTAATATCACCAACACACACGCCAATCACCCGCTGATCACCCTTGTCATCAGGAGGGAAATGCTGTTCCGGCTCACGCAGCCACTGCAGGATGCGGAGACGCGTAGGATTGGACAAGGCTTTAAAGATTTCGATTGGCTCCATAAGTGTATCGCCTCCTTCCGCAGAACCACTTTGTTGGTTGGCCTCGCTTTTATTATATCGGTAATTCCCGAAATATCAATGGGCCTCTGGTTTTGATATTGCTATAACGCTAGTTCTTTTTTGCAGTAAAATCGCCCGACAGAAGGTGTTGGATTTGCAGTGCAGCACTGGGCAGTTAGGCATAGTGATTATAGCTCCAACCACTGACCAGTTCTTGCGTCAGTACTGAGCTGTACTGGGTCTGTATAATCAATGTGCCCGCATTCCTAATGAATGCCAAATGGGTCGACAAACATGACAACGCGAGTGCTTTGTTGGATAACTTGACAATTCAGATCTCGGACATGCTGGGTGAGCCTGGCTAGCTCTTCCTCGTCAATATAAACGCTGATGTGTGAAAGTGTTCCCGTTGGTTGTGCATTGGCGGCATGTTCTAGAGCAGCAGCGCCATCATCAGATCATCCAGGTATTCCCCGTTGCGATAGATTGCTTGCCACCGCCGCCCCTCGACGACGAAGCTAAACTTCTCATACAAATGAATGGTCGCGCTGTTCCACGCAAAGACGACCAGTTCCATGCGCTGCACCACGCCTGTGCTTTTGGCCCACGCAATCGCCTGGGTCATCAGGGCGCCGCCGCCGCTCGATTCGCAGTCGGGCAAGGTCAAGGATGTGACGACACGCAATCGCCTGGGTCATCAGGGCGCCGCCGACGCCCCAATTCCGCCACTCGGCGCCGACCGACACCCCGAGGGTTAAGACATAGCGGATGGCGGCTTGTCGTCCGCCGTCGCAGTTGAGCAGACCGATGATCTGGGCGCCAAGCTCCGCAACCAAGAAGACCGAGTTCTCTGAAGCTGCATAGCGCTCCAAAATCATTCGTTCTTCGTCAACGGTGAGATTAAACACGCCGGTGGCCAGCGTAATATTGATGTTGGGCTCAGCGATCAAGCGCTGCGTGAAGACGATCATGGGTGCGGCATCATCGGGCCGCGCTTCGCGAACAACAACGTACATAAGGCTGAGTGCTCCTTAGCGCAAAGTTATGCTCATTGCCCGTTTACAAGATATGGGCGATGTTGCCAACCAACCGACATGTTGCACATTTGAAGTCAAATCGATGCCACGCCTCCTCCAGCAACCATTGCCCGCCACACAATGGGCAGCGACGGTTGCGCTCACTCCTAAGAAGCTGTCTGAAAAGCTATTTGATCAGGCAAGCACAGGATCAAAAACTGGAATGGAGCGGAG
>JAKSDJ010000361.1 GCA_022360155.1 Chloroflexales bacterium
CCGGATATGCTGACCGATGCTTGGTGGCGCGCTCGTGAAGGTTGAGTGAGATGTTCTGAGAACGGTTTGGGTTGACCCAGGGCAGACGATAGCAGATGAGCAGCATGCGCAGGTTCTGCGGGCGTGCTGCATGGGCGCGATGTGAGGGTTTGTCCTGTCCCCCGCGCCATGCGATCACAAACCACGATCGGTCGTCGTATCATCCCTCGACAGCACCGCGCTCACGCTAGTATTGCTGACCGTCGCACCGAGCGATGGCGTGGCCGCGGCGCTGTGGGGGCGGGGCAGCGACGGCCCGCTGAACCCGCAGGATCTGAATTCGGTATAGTGAGGTTGAGAATAACCCGGTACGGTATACCGATCCGCGTGGGCATATTCTTGATGAATGCCCGTGTGGCGGCGGGCGGATGAGTCCGCTGACTAATACGGAACGGCTTGGTCCAGGGCGTACGGGCGGCGGCGGCGGGAGTCGTGGGGGACCAACCGGCGGGAACACGAGGAGCGGTGGGCCGCAGGGCGGCCCTGGGAACGGTAATGGCGGCGGCGGGAATGGGAACGGTGGGCCGCAGCAGAAGAATGCGCCAATCGCCCCGCGCCAACCAGGTCCAGGCGCTGGCGGCAATGGTCGAGCGTCTGACTTTGGCAGTCGCGACGGGAGGTCACGGGCGGCGGTCGATGCCTTCCTGCGGTCACCAGGCGCACAGCCCTATCCAACCAAGGGCGGGTATATTGATGACAAATTCCCTGATGGATCATCGGGGCTTATGCGGCCAAACGGGGATAGTTCCCGGTATCCTGCGCCTCAATATGAACATCCAGGGGGCAAGCGATCACCCCGTCTCAATAAGCACGTCCGGCTAGATAGCGAGGGTCGACCGCTGCCCACAACAGAACCAGAACGGCATACGAGAACCGAGCGTGTCATCGATTAACACTGATGAACAGGGGGTGGTCAAACCTGTACGCTACGATGCTGAAAGCATCCAATGTCTGACCGCGATAGATTTAATCGCTGCAAGAAGGAGTTCTTGATGCCAGCTAGCGACCCATCGGATACGGCACTGGTCGCCCAGATCGCAGGCTCGTCCTGTGTTGCTGATCTGCAGATTACGGACTGGGGTTACACCATTCAGCTTCGCTGCATGTATCTGCCCCTCGAATCCAGTCAAGGCTATATAGTGACGTTTCACCAGTGCGTCGATGTTCAATACGCGATTTATCGACCTGACTATCTGTTTGAACCGGAACCAACGGCGGATATTGCCGGGTTTTCGCTTGGACGCGGCGACGGGCAAGAAGCGATGCTGATTCATACCGATATTTTTGAGCTGTCAGCGCGCTATGGACATGTTACCGTGGACAAAACGGGTTCATGGCCAGCGCATACGGCGACAGCATAGCGTCTGCCTGGAATGGACGCGATGCGCAACCGTCCGTGGCGGACATCAGGGAACGATGCCGATCTCCAAGCGAGATCGGCATCGTATTGATGACAGCTTTGTCGCGAACAACCCGATTACGCCGGTCGACCCGACGGGGCACGGCTGGAGCGCGCGGCGGATAGCGCCTTTATCAGCGCCGACCGCTACGATATCGCGCAGAACGGGCTGCATGGGGAGAACGGCCTGGCGCTGGCGGCCGATGTCGCGGGGCTGGCTGTGCCGGTGGTCACCGGCGGCGGGCTGGCAGTCCGGACCGCGCTGCACGCCGACGACGCGGTCGACGCGCTCAAGACGGCAGACAATGCGACCGACGCGACACGGAGCGTCACCAACGGCCGGTGCAGCTTCACCCCCGACACACCGGTGGCCACGCCGGACGGCGCCGTGCCCATTGCCGCGATTGAGGTCGGCGACACGGTCTTCGCGTACAACGAAACCACCTGCGCCACCGGCGTCTACACGGTCACCGCGACCTGGGGCTACCTGGACCTGGTGATCGTCGCGTTGACCCTCGCCAACGAGACGCTGACCGCCACGCCGGAAAATCTCTTCTGTCCACCCCTAACCGGTGGCAAGGGGATATTGTTCGTCAGACATCCAACACATCCACCATCAACTGTTCGTCCTCAGGGAGTAGTCGCACTGCCATCTCTTCAAACGAGGCCGGCTCAGTATTGTTAAACCATTCATATCCCTGCATAACCTTAGCAATGCGCCGGATAGTGCGCTGCGCAACATCGAGACGGTAGCGGCCTAGACTTAAATGCACGCTGGGTTGGTTAAGCGCCAGATCAATACAATCCCAGAAAGTCAAACCATGTTCAGTAAGACGAATACGATAACGTTTTATCCATTGTATCGATCGCTCTACACAAGTCGCAAGAACCGGCGTATCTTTGGCAAGATACGCCGCCGCCAGTTGTTCAGCGAGAACATACGTAAGTGGTAGGTAATAGCGCGTTTCATTGATATCCGAGATGAGTTAGAACTGTGCAATAGCCTCATCATAGCGCCGTAACAAATAGCAGCTTTGTACCAGACACACGATCTCCTCCATATCAGGGTCCGCTACGGATTGAACCTGTTGTTGGCTCTGCTGATATGCCTGATTCCAAAGCGTTATCGATTGTTCTTCGTCTCCTGCAAGGCGATAGATATTGCCCATATAGAGCAGATTATCGATACTTTGAGCTGGGAAACGCAGGTGATCTACAGCCGCCTGCTGCAATACACGAGAAGCATCGGGATGATTGAGGCGGAACAATACACGCCCTAATTCCTCTAAATGAAACCAATTAGCACGCGAATCCACGTGGGATGGCCACAGAACAGCGTCTGCTTGCAACTTTTGTTCGCTCAGGCGGATCATGACTTCCTCGCCTCAGATCGTGTAACAGGGCTGCTGGTCTTCCGGCAGCGGATAAATCGACGGGGTGTAGGGGCCGGTTGTGGGGGCATAGTCATCCCAAACGTCCAGGTACAAACATATGTTTTGTATTCATCGGGCTGCCTCAACGGCATAGAAGATCCTAAAGGTTTCAAAAACCTTTAGGATCTCAGAAACGCTGTAACAAGCCCCAGCAAGACTAGTCAGGTGCGGTATTCATAATGCCCCCGACTTGCACCCAGACGCCATACATTGTTTCCTTAACCCGCCAGCCTTAGGGCCGGGTCAGCACAAAGAGCCACGGCCCCACGAGGAAGATCACCCCGGCGATGCCGTTCAGCACCCGCGTGGCCGGACGACCGATCAGCCTGACCAGCAGCCGTGACCCCCGCGCCCGGTACATCCACTCCCAATCGTAGATAGCGCCCAGCAGTGCCAACACCCCCAACCCGCTGATAAATACCAGCATTACGATAGCCTGGTCCATGGTCGTTTTTCATCCTTGTCGTTGTGAATTGTTTGCTCCAGAACCGTCTTCGTTTGCGTTCCATTCCTCGTCCGCCCATTCCTCGTCTTCATCTTCATCGTCGTCTTCGTCGTATGGTGGTTCTTCCTCCTCCCGATAGAACGCGGCGCGTTCATGCAGCCGCGCCATCGCAGCATCTTTGGCGGTGAAAACCCGCACAGCGTAGCGATCGTCTTCTTCGTCCCACCCCGCGGTGAGTGCTTTGCCGATCGCCGGTCTCGATCCGTTATCGGTCACGACCCACTGGTCGGGGCGCCAGGTAACGGCGCCCGGCGGCGGCGGTGTCGCCGTCACTGCCGCAGCGGGCATTTGCGCACACCAGTGACAGGACAGATCCTGTACGGGTTGGTCTGGGTAAGCGGCGATGGTGTAGCCGCCATGAACGCTGTTCCAGTGAGCGCCATCCACCAGCGGGAATGTGATGAGGCTCGGCAATACATCGAGCGTCACCTGATAGACTACCATCCCCGCCTCGTATCTGAAAGCGGGCGGCGTCAGCCTCGTGCAGCCAGACCTGCCAGCGTGCTGCAGCAGCTATGGGGAACCCTCCTGCGGCTACGGCGCGTCCGGGTTGCGGCCCAGCGCGCGTATCACCCGCTGCATCTGAGTCGCCGCCTAGGTCGCGCACCACCCGCCGCGCTTCCGCATACACGTCCCAGAGCGTTATTGTACCGGTTTCCCATGGTTGAGCGCAGTCGTTGCGAATCACCTCCTCGATGGTCGCCACGGTGGCGCTGGCGCGGGCTCCATGCCGCTGCTGGCGCGCTTCGGCCAATGCCGCCAAGGCAAAACACAGCAACCACTCGTCCTTCCGATAGAGCGGCCGCAGATGAGCGACGGCTTCGATCGTCAGCGCATCGTCACCCAACATATAGGCGCAGAGCGCCAGTTGATCTAATTCGGAGTCATGCTCAGGGTCGGTAAAATCAAAGGGCAACAGCACCTCCTGCGCCTGTTGATAGTGTTGGCGGACGCAATCACGATCACCGGCTAAACGGTATAGATTGGCTTGCTGGAGATGACTATCAGTGCTCCCAGGAAACAAAGGATAATGCATTGCAGCTTGCTGAAAATACTCGGTAGCTTGTAGGTCATCAAGATACAACAGACAGCGTCCAATTCCCTCAAAGTCTGCCCAATCTCCCGAAATCATTTCCAGTTGCTGAAGCTTTTTTTGGAGATATGCCTCAACCCGTTGTCGATTGACGTTGATTGCCATGCTCTTCCTTAGTTCAGTTCAACGTGTCGTGCCGCTCGTAGTAATACCTTTCGGTTCGGTGTGCTCGAAGACCTTGCAGCTTTTGGGGCAGGCGTCCACAGCGGCGGTGCAAGAGCTGCAAGATCTTCGCTGGTGATTGGCCCTAAGCGTGGCCGCGCTGCTCTTTCGCTCTAGAAACCCGAAAGGTTTTGAAAACCTTTCGGGTCTTAAAGCAGATGCGCCGCTCTCTCGGCTCTGTTTATGTTCGTGTGCTGCGCTGCTAGTATACCACCAAAACGCTCAAATGCAAACATTTATTCTATTTTAACATAGAAGACCCTAAAGGTCTCAGAAACGCGCGATCTATTTCGCTCTGGCACGATCTTTGTTATTATACTTATAGACGCAATGGGGCGCAGCCGTCGCTGCGCCTTTTCCGTTGATCGCCAGACCATTCAAATGGCGTAACATGCAAGGAGTTATCTAAGCTATGCAAGATCAGAAAGATAAAAACTTCCCTGTGGGGCGTGTCCTGCTCACCCTCGGCGGCGCCGCCCTGACCTCGGCGCTGACGGCTGCCCTGGCCTGGGCCAACTACAGCCGGCGCGCGATCCCGCACCATATGGCCCTGCCCCAAGCTGTTTCCGGCGAGCGCCGCGAGATCAATGGCCGTGCCGGGCGTTTGAGCTACTATGTGGCCGGCGAGGGCGCGCCGCTACTGCTCATTCACACGGTCAACGCCGCCGCGTCGGCCTACAAGATACGCCCACTGTTCGAGCATTATCGCCAGCATCGCCGAGTCTACGCACCCGACATGCCAGGCTTCGGCTTCTCCGACCGGTCGGCGCGCGACTACACCCCCCGGCTCTATACGGATGCAATCGTTGACATGCTCGACCAGATTGCCAGCGATCTCGGGCCGCAGCCGATCGACGCGCTGGCGGTATCGCTTGGCTGCGAGTTCCTGACCCGCGCGGCCAGCGAACACCCGGAGCGCTTTCGCTCGCTGGCGCTGGTGTCGCCCACCGGCTTCGACCGTAGACGAAAGCGCAGCGGCGAACCAGGCGATGTCATGGGCAATCCTGGACTACGTGACTTTCTCAACTTCCCGCTCTGGAGCCGCCCGTTGTTCGATCTGCTCAACAGCCGACCCAGCGCGAGCTACTTCTTGAAAAAGACCTTTGGTTCGTATGAAGCGATTGACCAGGGTTTGCTGGAGTATGACTACTTGACTTCACACCAGCCTGACGCCCAGAACGCACCTTATGCCTTTGTATCGGGAACGCTCTTCAGCGCCGACATCAAGCGGATCTACGAGGCGTTGGAGTTGCCGGTGTGGCTGGCCTACGGCATATGTGGCCAGTTCAACGACTTCAGTGGGGTTGGCCTCATCCAGGGGCGACCGAATTGGACGGTGACGGTATTCGCTACCGGGGCGCTGCCCTACTTTGATCAGACCGATACCTTTACTATGCTCTATGATCGTTTCCTGGAGATGCAGAAGCAGGCGCATACTTGACAATCTCGTGTGTGTTTGTTATCATCACCGCCAACAATCGAATAGAGCGTGACACTTATCCAGAGAGGCGGAGGGACCGGCCCGATGAAGCCTCGGCAACCCCTAATCGGTGTTACGAATGGCGAGTGATCCATTTGTCGTTGCGTAACTCGACCGGGAAGGTGCCAATTCCGGCAGCACAGGTCTGGAAGATGAGGTGGAGGCGCAGGCGGCGTCCGATGCTTTGGGCGCGAGCCGTTGAACAGCTAACAACCCTCATCGTACAGATGAGGGTTTTCGTTTTGTATTTTGTTCTTTCGTGAAGGAGGAAGATTGTGGCCGAGGACATCGACTTTCGCGGATTTGAGACGCTGGCGCTCCATGGCGGCCAGCAGCCGGACCCAAGCACGGGCGCGCGCGCTGTGCCTATCTATGCCACAACGTCGTACCAATTCCAGGACACCGAGCATGCGGCGCGGCTGTTTGGACTGCAAGAGTTTGGCAACATCTACACCAGGATCATGAATCCGACCAGCGACGTGTTGGAGCAGCGCATCGCCGCCCTCGAAGGCGGTGTCGGCGCCTTGGCCCTGGCTTCGGGGCAAGCCGCCGAAACATTCGCCATCCTCAACCTGGCCGGCGCCGGCGACAACATTGTCTCGTCGACCGATCTCTACGGTGGTACGTACAATCTGTTCCGCCACACTCTGCCCAAGATCGGCGTTACGACCCGCTTCGTCGATGCCCGTGACTTCGAGGGCTTTCGCAAGGCAATCGACGGGCGCACCAAGGCGTTCTTCCTGGAACTGGTCGGCAACCCCAAGCTCGACATCCTCGACCTGGAGCGGATTGCGGCCATCGCCCACGAGCAGGGCGTTCCGGTGATCGTCGACTCGACAACTGCGACGCCCTATCTTTGCCGCCCCTTCGACTGGGGCGCCGATATTGTCGTTCACTCGGCGACGAAGTATCTTGGCGGGCATGGCACCAGCATCGGCGGTCTGCTCGTCGATAGCGGCAAGTTCGACTGGACCAACGGGCGCTTCCCCGAGTTTACCGAGCCTGATCCGTCGTACCACGGGCTGGTTTATACCCAGGCGTTTGGCCCGCTCGCCTTTATCATCAAGGCGCGAGTGCAACTGCTGCGTGACCTCGGCGCGGCGCTCAGCCCCTTCAACTCGTTCCTGTTCCTTCAGGGTATCGAGACGCTGCCTTTGCGCATGGAGCGCCATAGCCAGAATGCCCTGGCGGTGGCGAAGTATCTGCGCGAACACAAGCGAGTCGCCTGGGTCAACTACCCTGGCTTGCCCGAGCACCCAACTTACGCGCTGGCCCAGAAATACTTGCCCAGGGGCCAGAGCGGCATTGTCGGTTTTGGCGTTGAGGGCGGGCGTGTGGCAGGAAAGACGTTTATCGAAAACCTGCGTCTCTTCTCGCACCTGGCCAATATTGGCGACGCGAAGAGCTTGGCGATCCATCCGGCAACCACCACCCACAGCCAGCTCACGCCCGATGAGCAAGCCTTGACCGGTGTGACCGACGACTATGTGCGGCTCTCGGTTGGGATCGAAACGATTGATGATATCATCGCCGATCTGGAGCAGGCTCTGGCGAAAATATAATTTCAGTGATGAGTGACGAGTGGATGGTGCGATGACAAGCTGAGCGGCGGGGCTGCGTCAACGCCCTGCAATAGCGCGCAGATGTCGCAAAGAGGCGCGGAATCGCCGCAGATTTGATACCAATTCAACGTGAATACCACGCATGTCATGTTGAGCCCTTCGCGAGCCGGTCTTGAGCGGAGCCGAAGGGCTCGTTGCCTCATCAGTTCATCGTGTCATCGCCTCATCAAACCACATATGACAGCAATTAAGCAACAACACCCAATCGGCGTCGGTCTGGTCGAGCGTCAATACGTTACCTGGACCGAGCCGTTGCCGCTCGATGGCGGCGCGGCTCTTGCGCCGGTCACGCTGGCTTACGAAACCTATGGCACGCTCAACGAAGCGCGCGACAACGCTATTCTGGTGCTACACGCGATTTCCGGCGATGCCCACCTGGCAGGGTGGCACAGTTCCACCGACCGCAGGCCCGGCTGGTGGGACGCCATGGTCGGACCGGGTCGTGCATTCGATACCAATCGCTATTTTGTGATCTGCTCGAATGTGATCGGTGGCTGTCAGGGCAGCACCGGGCCGTCGAGCATCGATCCCGCAACCCTGGTGGCTGGGCAAGAAGCCCGCTGCTATGGCCCGCGTTTCCCGATCATCACGATTGGGGATATGGTACGGGCGCAGATCCGGCTGATCGACCACTTGGGTATCACTGAGTTGCTGGCAGTGGCCGGCGGCTCGATGGGCGGCTTCCAGGCGCTCGAATGGGCGACCGCCTACCCGTCGCGGGTGCGCGGCGCGATTCTGCTGGCAACTAGTGCGCGCTCGTCGCCCCAAACTATCGCCTGGAACAGTATTGGCCGCCGCGCGATTATGAGCGACCCGCGCTGGCGCGGCGGCGACTATTATGGCCACGAAGCCCCAAGCGACGGGCTCGGCGTGGCCCGCATGGTCGGACACGTCACCTATGTGAGTGAGGTCACACTGGAGGCGAAATTCGGGCGCACGTTCCAATCCCGCGACGCGCCGCACTTCACCCTGTTGCCCGAGTTCGAGGTCGAGAGTTACCTGGACTACCAGGCGGCGACCTTCAACGCGCGTTTCGACGCGAACACCTATCTCTATCTCACCAAAGCCATGGATTACTGGGATCTCGCTGCCCGGTACGGTTCGCTCGACGCTGCGCTGTCCCAGAGTCGGGCGCGCTTTCTCTTGCTCTCCTACAGCAGCGACTGGCTCTACCCGACGAGCGAGTCGCTGCTTATCGCCGACGCACTGCGCCAGTTCAAGCGCCCGGTTGAGCATGTCGAGATCGCGTCAACGGCAGGGCATGATGCGTTCCTGATCGACCACGAGCTGAAGCGGCCCATCGTCACAGCATTTTTGGAGTCGCTGATGGCAGGGTAGTCAGGCGGCGCGGCGCAATTTGCATGTTGGGTTTTTCTGTGTAGCGGCAGGTTGCGCCTGTCGCGTATGTCTGTGTATCTGCGTATCTGCGCGCCGCCTCATCTCCGCCTTGAGACCGATCCCCCTCTCATCAAATCGACATTCCCCACTCGCGCCTGATGACGACGCGCCAAACCCTGCCACCGCCTACAATACAGTCAGGGAGCAATCGACCGGCGGGCCAAAGCCACACGGCTAGCATCAAGGGCTGGGCAGCCGATTGCCATATTCTACGCAGATCAGGAGGTATAGCCGTGACGACATCCACCCTCGCAATCGAAACCTTTGCTCTTTCCAAACAATTCGGCGCGCGTCAGGCGGTCAAAGCAATCAGTCTAGCGATTCCCCAG
>JAKSDJ010000499.1 GCA_022360155.1 Chloroflexales bacterium
GCAATGATGTCGGCAAACGGGTTGGTGTTCTTCTTGGCGCTCATCCACACACCTCCTGCGCCGCCGCAACGTAATCGTTCCAGGCCTCCCTGGCCAGCGCATTACTTGTCACCAGATTGACCAGCACCCCCTGCGCCGCCGCATCCTCAAACGCCTTTGTGCGTCGAATGATAGTCTGGAAAACCGGATACCCCGCCTGCTCCAACGCCTCGTGCGCTCGCTCGACATCCGTACTGGGTCGGGGCGGCGCAATCGCCAGTAGCACACGGTCGTGCGCTGCACCGATGGAGCGAAGCATGTTAATGGTAAGCAGGAGGGCGTCAATGGAAAGCGGATCAGACTTGGAGGGAATAATCAGCAGATCACATCCCTCAACGAGCGCCTTTAAGTCTTCTTCGTCCGGGCGGGCTTTGAGGTCGAGGCCAATAGGCTCATGCGCACGAGCGTAACGAGCGGCGGATCGTTCTTCAACCGCCTTGCATGGCAACTTCCCGTGGCGCGCCCACGTGAGCGCGCTGCGATTCGGGTCGCCATCGACCAGCAACGTGGGCGCCGACTGATGCAGGTAAGCGGCGAAATGCACCGCACTCGTCGTTTTGCCAACTCCGCTCTTAAAACCAGCAAAGGTGATACTCAGCATGCCCTCTCTCGGATGTCTGGATGTCCCACAATGTACCATGCTGAACATCCTCCATTCCTTCAATCCAAACATCCAAATATTTGCAATGCAGCATTGCAGAACGTTCACACTACCACACTGCGTGCATGCAGAACATATGGATTGCAGAATGTTCAACCATCCAGAAGCCTATATATACGACACCGCTCTCACAAACGTTCCGTTTTAAGAGGTATCTATCTAGCGCGTCAGCCAACCCCAGAGCCGCTGGAGCCATTGGAAGAACCCGGCGCCTCCAACGCCGCCAGATTACGCCGCACTGTCTGGGTGTGGGGATGGTCTGGCCCCAGCGCCTGCTCCCGTATCGCCAGCGCCCGCTCATACAGGGGCCTAGCCCCACCCAGGTCGCCCTGTTCCTGC
>JAKSDJ010000043.1 GCA_022360155.1 Chloroflexales bacterium
AGCGTCTTCGCCTGGTACACGCTGCCCCAGCAGCGCGAAGATGCGTTGCGCGCCGGCGTAGTCGTGGGCAGCGAACAGTCGGCGCGCCTCGGCGGCGTCGAGGTCGCCAAAGACCGCATACGGATCGACCAGCGGGCGCGGCTCTTCGGTGCCGACGAGGCGCTGAGTGATATCGTCGCGTTGCGCCCCACTGAGGATGTAGAAGAATCGCCCACCGACGAGCGACACCGCCATCGCCGCGCCAACCGACATTACGCTGGTACCGCCAGTGATATCGACGGCGATTTGCGGATTGAGCGCCCCGGCGCGCAAGTAGGGCTGGATTGCCGCCTTGATCGCTGCGTACAGACGATCTGGTTCAATCTCGATATTGAGCACCTCCTGACCTTGACAGGCAATGCCCAGGTCGGCCAGGTGCGCCTCGATGAACGGGCGGTGCTCGACCGAGCGCGAGCTGTAGATCGGATAGGCGATCTGCGGCTTCCACCGCGCGGCAGCTAGCACCGGCACGTAGCGATTGCTGACCGGCAGGATGAGCAGGGTCAGCGGCGAGTCCGCGCCGGGCTGCGCCATGAAAGCGTCGCGGAGTGCGGGAAAGAGCCGTTGGTCATAGAAGGCGCGCTGCGCAGAATGGTCACGTAGCGCCCGATGCTCCGCGGTCAGGGCCGCCAGGGTATTGGGTGGTGTGTCGGTCATACGCAAATCTCCTGCAGCTATCAGGTATCGGTTGCCGTGTATCAGCCACATCTTGGACATGGACGCGGGTTCGGCAGTGGGCCTCCTGCTTCGGCAGGCTCAGCCTCCGGCCCCCCAATCCAGTCTCCGGCCCCCAATCCAGCCCAAACACGAGCCGCGTCGCGCTCGCCCATGCTGCGCGGGGCAGTGAGCCTCATCGAAGTAATGGAGAATGCATCATTGATAACGCAGAATGAGGTGTCGCACATTGTCCACTGTCCATTCTCCATTGTCCATTCTCCATTACCCCAGCGTCGCTGCGTCGTCGCACGGCCACGGCAAGCGTCCATGCGCCAGCCGGTACGGTTCCACCCGGCAGACCCCCTGGCCAAACACACAGGCCTTGCCGACATGCACGAGGCTGCCCGCCAGTACTCACGGCCCATACCTCCGGCGACACGTCGCGCAATACAGCTTGCCCTGCCAGCCCGCCCATCGGCATCGTGTGCGGCTGCTGACCGCGCCGTGAGGTCCGCGCCTGCTCCACCCAGCGGAGTTGCGCCTGCTCCACACCAATTGTTGCCGCGCGCGCTACCAACGGTCGATAGGGCTGGGTTCCGGCCCACCGCCGTGGAAGGTTCGCCAGTGTATGCAGCCGTCAACACGTCGCCTGCACCAGCGCTGCCGGGTCCAGCATCCGCAGCAGGCCGCCGCGCGCCTTGAGCCGCAGCGGCGTGTGCAGTGTGAGGCGCAGATCGGACGGCAGCAGATCGCCCCGCGCCGCGACCTCGGCGAACCGCAGGATGGGCAGATCCTGCTCCCGCGCGGTCACCTGCCCGTCCTGATAGATCACCCGCCCAACCGGCTGCCAGGGCCGCAGCGCCTCCACCCGTTCCAGTCGCGCCGGGGCACGCTGCCGCCCAAGCCCCAGCCGGCCCAGATGCTCGAACCCGAACAGAAAGTAGGGCAGGTAGGCGATCCCGCGCCCGAGGAGGGCGAGCCCGCATTCGAGCATCACGCCCGCGGGATAGCGCGTGCGCTGGTCCTGGGGCGGCTGAATCACAAACGGGCGGGGGACATCCGGCAAATCGTGCAACTGCGGGACATCCGGCGGATGCACAGGTTCAAGGATCTGGCGGTAAGGACAGCCGCCGCCGCTGCAGGTGTGGGCGGCGCCCCAGCAGGGCCGAGCGCAAGCCGCCTGTTGGAAGACGTAGCCAAAGCCGCCGCGTAGCAACGCCCCTTTGGCGGCAGGCAGAACCGTGTCGGCAAGCAGTCGGAGTGTCACCCGCAGCCGCAGGATGGGCAGATCCAGGTCGCGCCGGGTTGCTGTTGCACTGGAAGATGGAACCATACGAACATCCTTTCCGTGCTCGATGATGCGGTCATAGTGCGAAGACCCATGCTTCACGGCCATCGCCCGTCGGGTGCATCCAGCGTCCGGATGCGCCCGCGCTCCGTTCATCCGCTCATAAGTATACAACCATCAGCATACCACGTGCAGGCGTCACAAATGTGGATATTGTGGGCATTGTTGTTTCCAGACACTATAACAGATGGAGCTGCATACCGCATCGGATCATCTGCCTATGTGGGGATGGGCGTTTCCGCCTATATGGGGATGGGCGTTTTGTGCCAGTGGCGTCGCGCCGCGCGCCAGCGCGATAAGATGTGTATAGGATCTGTGTCGTACGCTTACGTATTAAACGCCAATACAGCGGAAATTACCATACGACTATCGGTCGTATCGTGATTGCTGCAGTGAGATGCGGGGACGTGGGGGTGTGGAGAAAACGAGGAACGAGGAGAGGCGCCCACCGTGTGTCGAGGAGGTGCGATCCGATGCCTATGGGCGAAACAATCTAGCGGCTGCACAGCCTTGAACGAAAGTTCAGGCTGAATACGAAAGTACGCTGATGGAGTTTCACTTTTAAATTGGGTATTTTGGGCTGCCCGCACACCGCAGGGCTTCAGCCCTGCGGTTCTCCGTTTCCTGCCCTCCTTTTACTCCATAGAATCTGACGTGGAAGCGATAGGGTTGGCTGGATGGTGCGCTGGGGGCGTCATGGTCGCAAAATACATCAGTGTTGTACGAACATGCGCAAACATATCAGGCTGCAATGCGCATGCGTACAGAACCTGGGCAATCTCATAGGAAACCAGCCCGCCAAGATCGTGGATCGTCCCCATCGCAAACGGTATCAAATCCGGCCGCTCGCGCAATATTGCGCTGATTGCTTACGCATCATTAGCGTGACACTCAATGGTGTGCAACACCTCATGCGGAGGGAGTATTGGCCACTTCTCCTCTGTCACAATCAACCTGACCGCGACAATAATTCCTTTTCACAATTCCCGGCGCCAGTTCGCTCCGTTCCAGGCAATAGAGCACTACCAGCGGACCGTGCTGCGTCCAGACCAATTCGCTGGACACCTCTTTCCACAAAAGCTGCAACAGCTGCATACACAGCAAGGATTAACGGAACGAACGCTCAGTCAAGCGCTTGGTGTATCACGCGCCTATATTTACAACTTAGAAGCGCATTGCGTGCAACCATCTCCCGATGTGCTTGCCCTGCTGGCCAAACAGTTCGCTGTCACAGCGTCAGCGCTGCTCGATGACGCTGTTGCCGTCGAGGATTTTGCTGCATCGTAAAGACCACAGCATGCAAGCGATACGCCCATGGGGTTCGGAACGAGTCTGCCTGATACCCACAACCGCCGGTGTTGTCTGTCTGGACAGACAATGCTAGCGGTTGCTTGAACGAAGCGCAAGCAGCAAGTTCATATAATGGCAGCTCTGTTGCCTCTCATGCATTTTGACGATCACAATCGGTTATGGAAAAGGTGCTCGTCGTGCCGTCTTCAGTCGATTTAGTGCCATAAAACCGCCCAAGGGCAGTACGACGTCAGACGACCTACATTGATAGTCAAATGGCTTTCGGTAACACGACTGGTCTGACTCCCCATCGGGAAACAGCGGTAATTGTGGTTGCTCCTTCAGGCGATCACGTTCTGCGCGCTGAACCTGCGCGATACTTTTGTCTGGCATCGGCAGATCTTCCGGTATTGTACCGACCAATGCTTGGATCGTTTGGCGTACAACGCGACCAACGTCATAGTGAGTCTGGTTCGCTGCTTCTTTTCCTTCAACCTGATCACGAATGAGTTTCTGCTCTGTCTGTGTTGCCCGAAACAGGTTCGCAGCTCATTCAGCGCTCCTCATATGATCAAGAATATGCTGCGAGCGCTTGAGCCCTTTGCGCTCATGAATATCTTTTGCCCGAAGCCCACCATATAATCCGCGGTATCCGTGATCCTGAAAAAGAGCAACGCCGCTTGATGTGACGACGCCAGCACCTTGAGTTTGGTGTTGTGCGTGGCAAGCTCATCGCGGAGAACGATGCGCTTCTGGTTCTCACTCAAGTGATCTAGACCCTGGGCTGCATCACTGAATTCCTGTCGACGCTTTTGCAAAGCGAAGTACGTCTGCCCAAGCGCCACAATCTCTTCCTCGAGGTCTGCGTTTTGGATGATAAGGTAACACGCATAGCGCGATAGGTGAAAATCTTCAACACGACGTTGCCCACCCTTACCAATCGTGATCATCTTATCGGTCCCGGTAAAATGATCGGCGGGATCTTGGCCGCTCTTCTGACAAGCGACAACGACACGCTGTATGGCTTCACGAAAGCGCTGCCATTTGGCATAACCGAGTACCGCCATCAGCTCGCGGGCAGATCAATAAAGTCTCAGCTTTACCTTTTCGGAATAAAAGAGAGCGCAAGGGAGTAAGAACGCGCTTCGAACAATCGCTCAAGCTGTAAAACTGCGAGGAATCTTGTCTAAGCGGAAAGGGGTCAACGTCATGAGCGACGCCGACAAAGCCTACGCGCTGCGGTTGCCGATGTGGCTCTACAAAGACATCGAAAAACTCGCTCAGCGCGAGATGTGCAGCGTCAACAACATGATGACGGTGTTGCTGCGCGAAGCAGTCGCAGAGCGTGGGATGGGACAATAGGACCAGACGGAAGGGGAACAACAAGCCCAATCCGCCGAGCCGATCGCTGACTAAGCAGCGTCCGGTTCAATAGATCGGGCAAAAATGGTGCGACCCTGGTGTCACCCCGGCAAGAGTGCCACCAAGGTCAGAGGTTCGCCACTGGTCTTCGTCCACAACAGTCACGTCGCAACGTTGACTATTGTGTACCTTAACAACCAGCAGCTGAACGATATTCCTGTGGCCGTCTTCAGTCCGCTCTTTCCGAAGGCGGACACACAACCGACCGTAGGACTGGTGGAGATGGGGGGATTCGAACCCCCGTCCAGAAACCTAGGCCGCAGATATACTACAAGCTTATCTTGTCGTTTTGAGCTCACCCTCGACCACACGACAAGCAGAGCAGTCTTCGGGCAAACCTGCTGAGCTTAGCCTGACGCTAGCAGATAGTGACGTCAGGAGCATCCGACTTGCTGGCGCCTGATCCTACACCATCGGAGGAGTGCAGGCAGGCGTGCCGCTTAATTAAGCAGCAAGGGCCATTGTGCGCGGAGCGCTGGCCCATGTGTTAGTCTTGGCAGTTATTGCCTTTGCCCCTTTAACGAGACTGGGCGGCTCGGCCTGCAATCTACGACTTTCCTTCCCTGTCGAAACCAAACATCCCCATATCACAACTTCTCATGGTAACATAGATTTTCTCGTCGTCAAGCCTTTTGCATTAGATTTTCGCAAGAAATAGCCTGTTGTTCGGGTAGCAGGTTCGTAACGTTCCAACCCCGGTCCTGAGCCCTTCGGCTTCGCTCAGGACTGGCGCAGCCGAAGGATGCCAACATTATTGCCCGGCCACAATGTCGGCCAACTCGCCAAACGCTTGCGCCAACTGGGCATCTTCGCTCTGGCGCAACGCTTCCGCCGAGAGCTGGGCTGCGTCGATTGGAGCAAGCAGTTGCACCTCTGCAGGCAGCGTTATAACTGTGTCAGGTGTGATCCCTTGCTTGCGGATCAGCCGTCCGTCAGGCGTGAGCCACTGGGTTGTGCCGAGCAAAAGCTGGGCGCCCCCCTCCAAGTTGAACGTTCGCAGCACCGTGCCAGTACCCAGGGTGGTCTCACCAATCAGCTTGGCCCGGTCCACATCTTGCAGCGCACCCGACAAAATTTCAGACGAACTGGCGGAATACTGGTTGACCAATACGACCATTGGGAGGTCGAGCGCAACACTCTCGCCCCGCGTCTTCGTTGGCGTCCGATTGCCATCGCGATCCTCTTCGAGCAAAACGGTGGTGTCAGCCGGCAAGAACAGGCTGGCGATATCCACCGCTTCGTTGAGCAGTCCGCCTGGATTGTAGCGCAGATCGAAGATCAGCGCTCTGGCGCCCTGCTCCTCCGCCTCAGTTAGGGCTTGTCGCACCTCATCCGCCGAGTCTTCGCCAAATGAAGAGAGCCGAATCAAGGCTACATCATCAGGCAGCATTTCCCAGGCCACATAGGGCAGTTCAATTGTCGCCCGCGTAATGCTGACATCGAAGGGTTCAGCTTGGCCCTCGCGCTGGATCGTGAGTATGACCTCAGTCCCGCGGGGGCCGCGCACCCGCGCCAAGAGTTCTTCTACGCTCCAGGTGCTGACCGGATCTCCGTCAACCTGGACGATAAGATCGCCGGGTTGCAGACCGGCGGCCTCGGCTGGCGATCCATCGATAGGCGCAACGATCCGCGCTTCGCCGTCAACCATATCGATATATGCCCCAATACCTTCGAATTCGCCGGAGAGCGACTCCAGCCAGCGCTGGGTCTCCTCGGCAGTAAGGAAACGGGTGTGATCGTCATCGCCTAGACTGTCGAGCATGCCATTGATCGCACCCACCGTCATTTGTTCGGGATTAGCCGCCTCGGCATCAACGAAGCGCTCGCGCGCAAGCGACCAGACCTGCCAGAACACCTCGAACTCCTCACACGTTTCGGCGCTTTCTGGACAGTCGGCGGGAGGAAGAATAAGTTGTGCGAACACAAATCCTCCACCCAGCCCAAACAATAATGTAAACCCTATTATCGGCGTAATCAGCCAGAGGGGAAGTTGAAAGCGTAGAAGATTTTGCATTATCAAACCTGCTATGTTTGTCGATGAGTCTGTTAGATAAGTATACCATTCCAAAGCGTTTAATGCAGATGAGAGATTGCTAAGGCTAAGATAGGCTACGGAGAAAAGCGCACAACGATTTACCCTAGCGAAACTGCGCACGCCCTATGCTATAATGCTAGAGGAATACGACCTTGTGAAGGACTTGCATTTCTGATGCTGCTCACATTTCTGGGAACCGGCACATCGATGGGCGTACCCGTGATCGGCTGTAACTGCCAGGTTTGCACGTCGCCCGACCGGCGCAATCAGCGCACCCGCACCTCGGCGCTGCTCCACATCGCCGGGCAACACATCTTGATAGACGCCGGACCAGATTTTCGCAGCCAAGCGTTGGCCGCGCAGGTACGCCAGATCGACGCAGTCCTGCTCACCCATTCTCATTTCGACCACATCGCCGGACTCGATGACCTACGCCCGCTCTGCTTTGGCAAGCGAGTGCTGCCGATCTATGGCAGTTCCGCAACACTCAACGATGTGCGCGAACGATTCGCCTATGCGTTCAACTCATCCTCAGTCGGGTCGACACGCCCGCTGATCGAGTTATTGCCGGTCAGCGCGCCATTCAGCATCGGCCCAACCCAGATTATTCCCTTTGATATTATGCACGGCGCCTGGACCATTACCGGCTACCGGGTTGGTCGCCTGGGCTATGTCACCGACGCGAGTTCGATTCCCGCGCAGTCGCGGGAACTGTTGCGCGATCTGGATGTTCTGGCGCTCAACGCGCTGCGCTTCGAACCGCACCCAACCCACTTCTCGCTCGACCAGGCTCTAGCCGTCATCGCCGAGTTGCGCCCGCGCCGAGCGCTGCTGGTGCATATGACCCACGGGATCGATCATGCAACGGTCAGCGCACAACTACCGGCTGGAGTCGAACTGGCCTACGACGGGCTCCAAGTAGAAATTGAAGCAGGCGACTGATGCGGATTGGCCTTGACGCACGCCTCAATGCTTACCGTTGCGGCGGCATTGCCGAGTATACACGCCAGTTGCTGACCGCTATGGCCCCCCTGGCCGATGGTGATGAATTCCTCGTTTTACAGCATCGTAATCAGGAGCGCCCTCTGGTCGTCGCGCCCAACGTGCAGCGCATAACAGCCTTCACGCCGCCGCATCATCGCCTCGAGCAGGTTGCGCTGCCGGTCGAACTTCTGCCGCTGCGCCTCAATATCTTGCACTGTCCCGATTTTGTTGCGCCACTACGTCGCCCCTGCCCGGCGGTTGTGACGATCCATGACCTAGCGTTCCTCCGTTATGCCGAGATCCTCGATGACAACGCACGCCGCTACTATAGCCAGGTTGGCGCATCGGCGCGGCGGGCGAATGCGATTATTGCTGTTTCCGAAGCGACGCGCCAGGATATGAGCACTCTGCTCGATCTGCCTCTCGAGCGGATCGACCTGGTTTACGAAGCGGCGGCACCTGTCTTTCAACCTCTGGCACTCGCCGAAAACGAACAGCGGGAACTCAACCAACACCGGCTCGTCGCGGGGAGTTTCGCGCTGTTCGTCAGCACGCTGGAGCCGCGCAAGAACCTGCCGACCCTGCTCAAAGCCTTGCGGGTGTGTCGTGACCGCCGGCCCGCAACGCCTTACCGTCTGGTGATCGCCGGTGAGCGAGGCTGGCGCTACGACGAGATCTTCGCGACCGTGCGCGACCTGTATCTGGCAGATGACCTGGTATTTCTGGGTGGCGTGATGAAGCAGGATCTGGTCTGGCTCTACAACGCTTGCCGTTTGTATATCAATCCATCGCTCTACGAAGGCTTCGGGCTGCCGGTGCTGGAAGCCCTGGCCTGTGGCGCGCCAACGATTATCGCGACGACGAGTTCTCTACCCGAGGTCGCCGGCGACGCAGCGCTTCAGGCCCCGCCGACGGACGTGGCAGCCTGGGCCGACGTTATCGAACGGCTCTGGCACGACGAAGAACAGCGTTGCGATCTGTCCCGGCGCGGCCCGATCCGGGCGGCCCAGTTCTCGTGGCAACGCGCCGCCCGCGAGACGCTGGCAATCTATCGGCGCGTGGCGACCCCGCCTTGAGTAAGTTAAATCTTAAACTCCAAGCCCCCAGACTCCACATTCTGCTGCCCAGCGACGTTTTTCCGCCGGGTAGCGTCGGCGGCGCCGCCTGGAGCGCTCATACCCTGGCTCGCGCCCTGATCGCACACGGTCACACCGTCACCGCTGTAACGCCCGAACAGGGTCGCAGCGGGCAGGCGATGAAAGATGCGCTGGGTGTTCCGACGCTGCGTTGGGGCTACATTGCGCCGCGCATTCCGTTCGTGCAGAACTATTTCCGCCACGAGCGGCTGTGGAATCCGCTCGCCGATACGCTGGTCGCCTGTGCGCAAGAGGCAGGTCGCGATGGTCGCTACCCCGGACGCAAGACGATCATTCATGCGCAACACGTCCAGACCGTACCAGCAGCCATCATCGCTGGGCGCCGGCTGGGCGCGCCGGTGGTTGCTACTGTGCGCGATCATTGGCCCTGGGATTATTTTGCCACCGGATTGCACGGCAACCGGACACCCTACCCGCGCACCACATGGGCAAGCCTGGCGACCGATTTGCCCGCCCGACTAGGCGCATGGCGCGGCGCTCTGGCCCTGGCGACGATCCCGTATATCATGGCGCACCTACGCCGCCGTGCCGCATTCCTGGCCCAAGCCGATGCGGTGATTGCGGTCAGCCATTATATGGCGCGGCGCCTGGCAAACTTGGTATCTGCCGAGAAGATCCACGTTATACCCAACATGGTCGATATTGCCGCTGTCGAGCAGAGCGCCGCGACAACGCCCCGTACCGAGGTCCGTGAGCCGTTTCTGCTCTTTGTCGGCAAGCTGGAGCGCAACAAAGGCGCGGGGTTGTTGGTCGACATCTTTCGCGCCCTGCGGGAACGTTCTGCGCGGGAGGAGTTGATAGGCGCACAAACCTCCATCACGCTGCTTGTTGCCGGTGACGGGGCGATGCAAGCCGAGCTCGAACGTGAACTGCTGGGCCTCGGCGTACCGGCTCGGTTTCTGGCCTGGGTCGATCACGACGAGGTGCTACGCTTGATGAAGCGCTGCACGCTGCTGCTCTTCCCGTCGGCGTGGGGCGAACCGCTGAGTCGGACGCCGCTCGAAGCCAGCGCGCTAGGCGTGCCGACTCTGGCTATGCCCACCGGCGGCACACCCGACATTATCAGCGATGGTGTGAATGGAGCGCTGGCAGCAACGCCGCAGCAGTTCGCAGCGCGACTGGCGACGCTGCTGGCCGACCCTGGTGAGCGCCGCCGCCTGGGCGATAATGCGCACCGTATCGCCCGTGAGCGTTTTGCGGTAGACGCTGTGTTGCCGCGTGTCGAACAGCTCTATGCCAGCCTGAACGGTTAGGTTAGAAGGTGGCGGGGAGGCGAGGAAACGGGGAGATGGCGAGGCGACGAGATGATAGGAAGAGGAGGCGACAAGCCGTGGCGCGGTCATCACCTCATCACCTCATCGTGTCATTGTCTACGGAAAGCGCTAGACTACTCTCCGCTCCGGTTGTCTTTCAACACCCCGGCCCGATACCGAATGTCCGAAAAAACCGCCCTGCATTGCCGTCCCGTCGGCGACTGAGCTGAAAAGCCGGCTCGCAGATGCTCCATATTCCCCAGGGAGAAATACCTGACCAGATGCCAGTAGGCGCCGTCACGCGAATAATGAAACGCTATTGTCTGGGGCGTCAGCGCGACGCGGAGATAGACTTCCCGACTATCCAGGATAACCGAATTACAGTCGTCCGACGCGTCCCGCGTCACCACCGAAACGATCATGGGCTGTTGCAGGGGCGAATACTCCAAACAGAGCTTGGCCCATCGCTCCTCGCTTTCGCGAATCTGGAGCACGCCGGCGTCGAAGGTCGCGGCGAAGTCCACCGCGACTTTGGCGCTCAGGATGAAACTCGCATCGGGAGGCGCAAACAGTGCGCTCGGCGCATTGTCCTGCGCGTGGTTCCCCGCCGGATCGATAAACCAATCGCTGTGTTCTCCCGCCAGGATAGTCAGAGCATCGTCTGGGCCGACTTGCCAATCCAATGGCTGATTCTTCCAGTGCAATGGTTGGGGAATCGCAGACAGTATGAATTGTGTACGAGACCTCATGACGAGCCGACCAGCGAGCGCAACACGCCAATGCCTTCGACCTCGGCTTCGACAACGTCACCCGGCTTGAGGTACTGTGGCGGGTTCATCCCTAGACCGACGCCGCTGGGAGTTCCGGTGGCAATGATGTCGCCCGGCTCCAGAGTCATGCCATGCGAGAGAGTGGCAATAATCGTCGGAATGTCGAAGATCATATCGTTGGTGCTCGAATCCTGCATCGTTTTACCGTTGACGCGCAGACTCAAGCGAAGCTGCTGCGGATCGGCAATCTCATCAGCAGTGACGATCCAGGGACCGAGCGGCGCGCTGCCGTCGAGGCTTTTGCCCCGGAAAAATTGCTTGTGCCGGCTCTGCACGTCGCGGGCGCTGATGTCGTTCAGGATGGTATAGCCAAAAATGTAGCTCAGCGCCTCATCGCGACTAATATTCTTCCCCTGCCGCCCGATCACAAAGGCGAGTTCGACTTCCCAATCGATCTGGCTCGAAACCTGTGAATCGAAAGGGATTACCCAATTGGGATGATTGATTGCTGTGACCGCCTTGCTGAAGAAGACCGGGTCTTCGGGCAGTTTTTCGGGTAAACCGCGCGCCCGCTGCCCTTCGTAGGCATGCTCAGCGGAATTCATCCCCAGGCAGACAATGTTTTTGCGCGGACGGGGAATCGGGGCCAGCAGTTCGACGCTGTCGAGCGCGACACCCTCACCGCCTTGCGCCGCAAGCGTACGAACCTGGTCGAGTAACGCCGGGCCGCCTTCGATTAGCGTGAGCATATCCGGCGCCAGCTTGCTTATCTCAACGACTGTAGCGCCAGTCGCGACACCGATGTGCTGTGTCGTTCCAGAGCGATAGGTCACGAGTCGCATTCCAATTCCTTTCTCGTGAAATGTCATGCAATATGCATCATCATGTGGAGGGGGTGACGAGTACAATGTTGCTCCGTCACAAAAGCCAGGCTATCATAACAATGGACTGAAGACCTGTCAATGCAAGGAGAATGGCTATGTTCGCATTCTCAGAGCGGTATGACGCCGCCCTCGCATTCGCGGCGCGAGCTCACCTTCATCAACTGCGCAAAGGTACAGATATCCCCTACATCGCCCACGTTGTTCACGTTTCGACGATCCTGCTGCGTCATGGCTTCGATGAAGACCTGGCAATCGCGGGGTTGCTGCACGATGTGATCGAGGACTGCGGGGTCAGCCAGGAAACCGTGGCTGCCGAGTTTGGCGCAGAGGTTGCGCGCTTGGTCGTCGCGGTTTCTAAGCCGCCCGGCGACCTAGAGTGGGAAGCGGCGAAAACGGCGAAGCTCGACCAAATCGCCGTCGGCGGGCCGGCGGTTGCCGCGCTGAAAGCTGCGGATGCAATTCACAACGCCCATTCGGTCAGTCACGACTTGCAGCGGCTTGGCCCGATCATCTGGGAGCGCTTCAAGCGGGGGCCGGAGCCAACTCTGGGCTACTATACCGCCATCCTCACGCGGGTGCGCGGCTGGCTCGGCGATCATCCTATCGCCGCCGAGCTTGCCGCAACGGTCGCCGAACTCGATCAATCAATTAATAGGACGTAAGGAAGCGTTCAGCCCTTAGCGGATTGGCGCGTGGCGCCGCTCACTGCAATGGCACGCAAATGACGCAAATGGGCGCATGATTGGCGCAGATCTGTAGCTATCTACAGCAATCGTGCGGTTGATCTGCGACTAATATTCCGTGCTGACATAGCCTTGGCCGAAAAGGGTTTAGGGGCAATACTTTTCAAATAAGACCTTTAAGGTCTTGGGGAAGGCTTCCGAAAGCATCTATTCAAGACCTTACAGGTCTTCGCGCTTATCTGAAAAGTATTAGGGTTAGGGACGGACAGAAAAGATGTTCATAATGACTAGGGGGAGAGGGTCAACACACACATCCCAACACCTCAAACACCACCTTCGTCCAAATGTTCTGTCCGCCCCTAAAGCTGAAAAGGGGCGGGTTTGCTATGAAACCGCCGCACAGTCCAGCATTACGGCAAGACGACAGCTAGCGGCGCCGGGGTGAAGACCAGCACAAAGACCAACAGGCCAAAAATGGCAAGCAATTTCAGGCGAAAGTCAAGCGGGGTCAGCTCGTTGAGCAGCGGCGCGTGCTGCCGGCCCAAAATCAAAATCAAGAAAGCCCACAAGTACCAACCGCCCCACAACCAGCCCAGAGAGATCAGGATTGCGGCGATGACCCAGGTGCCGATCCGGGCTATCCGTGGACCAAACAGGGCATAGAAGATATGGCCGCCATCGAGTTGCCCGGCGGGGATGAGGTTCAGCCCGGTCACCAGCAGGCCGGCCCATCCTGCAAAAGCGACCGGATGCAGTACCAAGCCGACGTCACTATTGGGCACGAACTCGCCGAAGACCGCAATTTTGATCGCCGCATAGAGCAGCGAGTTGCCAACCGTCACTCCGCCCCCTTCTGGGACCGCGACTGGCGGCGGCAGCTCCGACAGCGATAACCCCAATGCCAGTACTGGAATCGCGACGATAAGTCCGGCGAGCGGCCCGGCAATTGCAATTTTGAGGAGCGCGCGGCGGTCAGGCGGCGGCTCCTTCATTGCAATAAACGCGCCCATCGTGCCCAGCGGCGGCAGCGGCACAGGAATAAAGAAGGGGTAGCTGACATTCACCCCGAGCCGCCGCGCCACCAGAAAGTGGCCCAGTTCATGCGCCAACAAAATAGAGAGCAGGGCTGCGCTGTAGGCCAGGCCCAGACCCAACCTAAAACCTTCTCCCGTCAGACCGCCGATGACAATAGTCGAGATAACCGTGAGGCAAAAGAGCAGCAGGGCGACCCACAACCGGGAACGAGCGACAACGAAATTTCCCGGTGCGACGAGCAAGGACACGCCCTCGCGCTCCTCGCGCAAGATTGCGATTAGCCCCATTGCCTGCAAGCGAGGCGCCAGATAGGCATAGGCTTCGTCTGGTCCGATCCGCAGGCTCCCGCGCAGCCGCAATACTTCCCGCCCACCAACGTTCTCTGACGTGGCGGCGGTGATATTCATGACTGCAGCGGCGATATTTTGGATCATCCACCCGCTTTGCGCACCCTCGTATGGTTCAATGTGCATTGGTGTTCCTCTGATCAAGGTCGGCTCAATCGTAATGCTCATCTTTCAGTATACTACGAACCACTCTGTATCGTGTTATAATGCGGCACTATTGCAGTTATGTCCTCGAATTGAAAACAAGGGACTGTTATGCCTAATGAAGCGCTGATCGAAGCGCTGGAACAGTTACGTGACACCTACAATCAGCGCCAGAAAGCGACCAATAGCTTGCTTACGGCGCTCAAGAGAAGCAATACTGCCCTCAACAAGGCCAACCGCACCCTGCGTGACTACGCCGACCAGAATCCAAATCGTAACAATGCTGCAATCATGCAAGCCCAGGACGTATTTGGCGCGCTCCGATTGAAAGAAGAGGCCATCGATCCACTGATGCCCGATCTGCGTCGCGAAGTCAAAGCGCTTACCAAGCTGGTCGCGGCCCTGCGTGATGCGCTTGCCGCCCTGCGGGGCGAGATTGTGGATGTGGTCAAACTGGGCCATAGCTGTGATGCGCTCCAGGCCGCCAAAATCCACGATCCGGCGCTCGTGACGCTGCTGCCAGAGCTGGACCAGGAACTTCAACGCGGTCAGATAACCCTTGGCGAGACCTTCGGGGTCGCGTTGCGCCACGCCCTGTCTGCGCAGGGACTAGAGTTAGGCGGACGACCGCCGCGCTTCGAGATCGGCCCGTTCGAGGTGGACGCCAACTTCGTCAACCATACGGCAACGCTTAGCTATGGCAAAAACCTGATCAGCAAGCGGACGTCGCTGAGCATCGAGGCGATCCTCAAAGCCTATCAGCGCGAGACAAAGACGATCATGGGGCGCAACGAGGACGGCAGTCGCTGGATCGAGCAACTGCACACTGCGTGGGAAGCCGTTCGGCGCAAACGCGGCATTAGCGAACCGCGAGCCAATATCGTGGAATGTTACATCGAAATGGTGCTGCTGCGCCAGCCGCGGATTTTCCGCAGCGCGCCGAGCAAACATTCCTTCACCGACTATAGCCGCGCGCAGTTCGCCTACGACTTCTTCCAGTTCACAAACGAGCAACCCGCTGAGTATAAGGGCTTGCGGGCGTTTGGCTTGAGCGCGACGAAATCACAAACCGACAGCGCCGAGCGCAGTATTTGGATCGTCGAGGGCGATACCCCGTATGACGGGCGCTATATCGCCGATGTGAAGTTTGACAGAGACGAATGATGAGCACCAAATAAGCCCAGAGGAATGTGTGATGTTACCGGAACCACGACTGGCCCGCCAGATCATCGAGGCCCTGGGCCAATCAGGAACGCCTCTCTCGAAAGGGGTCAGCTACTATAATGTTGGCAATGATTCGCTGCTCAATGCGATTGACGCCCACTACCTCGGTTCGTACCTCAGCGATGGCGGTGCGGTCTTCAAACTTGTTGTGGGCGACTATGGCAGCGGCAAATCGCATTTTCTCTACTGCGTGCGCGACCGCGCCTGGGAGCGCAACTTCGCGGTGAGCAAGGTCGACCTCAGCCCCAAAGAGAGTCCCTACGACGATCAGCGCTGGGACTATGCCGCTGTCGCATCGAATATCATCTGGCACGAGCTCGGCGATATGAGCGAAGACGAGCGCGGTTTGACCCGCTTCCTGGAGGGCACGCTGCGGCGGATGGTGTTGCCCTATGGCCTTGATCTGGAAGATCCGGGCGCGGCGGAACTGCCCGAAGTGCGGGCAATGTTCCAGACTCTGGCGGCGACCCCCATCGACAGCCTGAGCTATCATAAGGCTATCCAGGGCTATTTCAACGCGCTGCTGCGCGGACAGGAACTGCGCCAGGAGTTGCTGGGGCGCTGGCTGCATGGCGAGGAGATCAGCCCCGAGGATCTGCGCGACCTGCGCTCGATCGGCGTGACCGAGAAGATTAACAAGAATAACGCCTTCAAGATGCTGCGTTCGCTCTGTCAGGCGGTGCGCACCCTCGGCTACAGCGGTCTGGCGCTGCTCTTCGACGAGGGCGACCGGATGCTGAGCGTTGGCGGGCGCTCTGAGAAGATCGCCACCGACAATCTGCGCGAAGTGATCGACCGCTGCCGCGAGGATCTGCCTGGTGCGATGTTCATCTACGCCGTGCCGCCGGCCTTCATCCACGATATCGTGCCCAAATACCCGGCGTTGCAGCAGCGCATCCAGGCGCCCGGCTACTTCTCGCGCGCCAACCCCTTCAGCCCACAGATCAACCTGGACCACCTGGACATACCCGACGATCAACTGCTGACACAGAGCGGCGATCTGTTTTGCGACAACGACGCTAGAATTGGGAATTGACGTTGGCGACATCGATGTGGTGCTGCTGATTGGGCCGCCCGGCAACGCCCACTCCTTTATCCAACGCATCGGGCGCGGCAACCGGCGCGGCAATGTGACCAGAGTGACATGTGTGTATCGTAATACGCTGGAACGGTTGCTGTTCGCGGCCCTGCTCGACGAGCCCACAGAATCAGCAATCAAGCAGCAGTCGCCGGAACAGCGCCAGACTGCCGCGCCTGCCCAACCACTCGATCAAACGGCGCTGCAGGCAACCACTGTGGCGTCATTCCGAGCGGCGGTCGCAATCCAACAGATGTTCAGCCTGCTCAAGCAGAGCCCAACGGCGGCGCTACGCCTCGCCGAGCTGACTGCGCTGTTTGCAGGGATGCTTGCGCCCGATGATCTGGCGGCGATTGTTGGGCAGTTGCAACGCTTAGACTATCTAAAGGTCGGACGGCCCGGCGAGTGGCGGGCCGGTGATCGGCTGAACAAGCTCTACGATGAGCAATTTGATGACCAAAACAGTCGAGCATCTACAGCAATATCGCGCACAGCGCCGGGGCGCTGATTGCCATACGCGATCAACACACCCAGCAGACGGTGGCCAAGGTCGATGCGCTCTGGCTCGACCGCGAGGTGCTGACCCTGGAAGGTCGACCGGTCAACGTGGAGTGGTGCGACGGCGAGGCCTTGTGGGCCGCTTCCTACCGGGGACAAGATCCGGCCCGGCAACTGATCTATCGCTCGACGCGGCAACTGCTGCACTATGACCTAGCGCGGCGGCTGCCGCCTCAGTTGGGGTTGCAGCCAGGCGATGCGCCGCTCGTCGCCGCACCGGAGGGCTGGTGGTGCTTCCACTGCCTGGGCGACCTCTACGGGCGCGCGGCGCTAGACCTGCTGCGCTATCGGCGCCCGGCGCACAAGACCGTTCAGCCGGGGCTCTGCCTGCACCTGATCGGCGAAGCCCAAGCCCTGCCGAGCTGGAATGAGAGCCAGGTTATCCGTTATCTTGAGGACAACTATCGTCGCTACGAGACCTTGTTGGATGTAGGGCCGTTCCATCATCTTTTGCCGGTCAAGCTGCGCCGCCGCGCCGTCGTCGAACAGTTCGATGTAGCGCGGTTTCTGGCGGCGGTGACGGCGCTGCGTCCAATCGTTGCGCCAGAGGAGTTGGGGGAAGAGTTGCTGCAGCTGCTCAAGATCTGAAGCGATAGACAAGAGCTAGGTCAAAGCCCTGCAATAGAACGCAGATAGCGCAAACGCGCGCAGATCAACGCGGATGTCTAATGATTTTTGATAATCAACAGGGGAATTGACGTCGTGCCGCCTGATGAATTTGACCATCAACTGCGGTCGTTTAACATAGTGCCGCCTTTAGGCGGTTTTATGGCAGCATAGCGGCCTGAAGGCGGTACGACGAATGCCTTTCCACCTTGCCGGTTTTGGTCGTCAAAATTCATTAGGCGGTTTGAAGGCAATACAGCCGCCTGATGAAGTTTGAAAATGCAACCTTGGCATCTATCGCCTTGAACTAAAGTTCGGGCTAAGTGCCAAAGCCGGCTGAAGCCGACTGGTACTGGTGCGCTGCATCGCACTTTAGCGCGCCGCCTGAACTTCAGCTCAAGGCTATATACCTATCTCGATTATTCGCTCAATGTTCATCAGACGGCACGACAGAGATCGTTTCTTTTTACACTTTGCGATAGTTCTAGCAAAAGACTAAATGCGCTGCCGCACTCATCACTCATCACTCATCACTTATATCAGCCTGGTGCGGCGCAGGATGCATTGGATCAGGCCATGAAAAGGGAGTTCTATTATGTCTTTGACCGGTAAAAAAACGCTCTACAGAGGGGCGTGCCCCCACGATTGCCCCGACACCTGCGCGACAATTACCGAGGTGCAAGATGGGCGCGCTGTCCGCTTCTATGCCGATAAGGAGCACCCTGTTACCCGCGGCTGGCTCTGCGCCAAGGTGCGCCCCTATCTGGAGCGGGTCTATAGCCCCGACCGGCTGCTCTACCCCTTGCGCCGCGTTGGTCCGAAGGACGGTGGACGCTGGGAGCGTATCACCTGGGACGAGGCGGTCAGCGAGATTGCTGCGCGCTGGAAAACGATTATCAACGAGTACGGCGCGGCGGCTATTCTGCCCTATTCGTACAGCGGCACACTTGGTCTGCTCCAGACGGCTGTTGTAGACGCGCGGCTCTGGGGGCGGATGGGGGCTAGCGGACTTGACCGGGCAATCTGTGGCGCGGCGGCGCACGAGGCGGTCTCTGCAACGCTTGGCACGCGCCGCAGCGCCGACTACGCCGATGTGCGCCACAGTAAGCTGGTCCTGATCTGGGGGCACAACCCGGCCAGCACCGGACCACACTTCATGCCCTTCCTGCGCGAGGCGCAGAAGCAGGGCACATATGTAGTGGTGATCGACCCGCGACGTACGCTCACCGCCCGTTCCGCCGACGAGCATATCCAGCCCCGCCCGGCCACCGACAGCGCGCTGGCCCTCGGCCTGATGCACATCATCTTCAGCGAACGGCTACACGACGAGCCTTGGCTGGAAGCCCACGGCCACGGCTGGCACGAGCTGCGCGAACGCGCGATGGATTATCCGCCCGAGCGAGTGGCGACGATCACCGGCGTACCCCAGAAGGCGATTGTCGCGCTGGCTCGTCGCTATGCCACGACCAAGCCGGCCCTGCTGAAAACCGCCGACGGCGTGCAGCGTCATCAGAACGGCGGGCAAACCTTTCGCGCGCTGTGCTGCCTGCCAGCTGTCGTCGGCCAGTATGGCGTGCGAGGCGGCGGCCTTAGCTATTCCACCGGCGGGTACGCCCCCTGGGACGGCGCAGCGCTCAGCCACGCCGCCGAGTGCCCCCCGATGCCGCGCATGGTCAATATGAACCGTCTCGGCGCGGCCCTGACCGGCGAAGTGCAAGATCCGCCGATCAAGTCGCTGTTCGTCTACTGCGCGAATCCGGTCGGATCGTCGCCCAATGCCGGTCGGATCGTCGAAGGGCTCAAGCGCGACGATCTGTTCACAGTCGTCCACGAGCAATTCCTCACCGATACCGCCGATTACGCCGACATTGTGTTGCCGGCGACGACCCAACTCGAACAGGTCGACCTGCACCGGCCCTACGGGCACCGGCATTTGCAGTACAACCATCCGGCGATTGCCCCGCTTGGCGAATGCAAGAGCAACTGGGATATGAGCCGGCTGCTGGCAGAGGCGATGGGCTACACGGAGCCGTGGCTCCACGAGAGCGGGGAGGAAGTTATCCGCAGCGTGCTCGACGCCTCGCGGGCTAAGAACCCCTATTTGCACGGCGTCACGCTGGAGCGCTTGCAGACCGAAGGCACGGTACCGCTGCACTTTACGCCCGAGACCGATGTGCCTTTTGCCGCCGGTCGCTTCCCCACACCCTCCGGCAAGGTCGAGCTCTACTCGGCGGCGATGGCGGCCCGCGGTCTCGACCCGCTGCCCGACTACGAGGAGCCAGCCGAGTTTGCGGCGGCGCGGTCCCGTGGCGAATGGGACAGTCTGGTCTTGATCTCCGGCGCCTCGCACCACTTTGTCTCTTCGAGCATGGCCAACCAGCCCAGCCTGCGCGACAAGGCGGGCGAACCGTTCGTCGAGATCAACCCCGCCGACGCAGCCGCCCGCCAGGCGAAAGTTTCGCCCATGGCCCTTTGGGCGCAACGACAACACCCGGCGGCACATCGTCGGTCACGACGGCCTGCAACTCGCACCAGCCGCGCTCGTTCTCCACCACCA
>JAKSDJ010000940.1 GCA_022360155.1 Chloroflexales bacterium
TGTTGCGGTCGGCGGCGCGGGCCACGCGCTCGGCGGCACGGGTGTTGCGGTCGGCGGCGCGGGCCACGCAGTCGGTGGCGCGGGCCACGCAGTCGGCGGTTGGGTCTGTACGACGGATGGTTGGTGTTGCGTGAATGGCAGTTGGGTCTGCGCAGCCGACGGTTGGGGCACAGAGATCAGGTTTGTTGGTGCAGCGGGGGCAGTGGGTGTGTTCGGGGGCAGTGGTACGAAATACGCTACGGCCCGGGTATCGTTGGAGATGCGAATGAGGAGCGGGTTTGCATCTCCCTGGTTTAACTCGTTCACAGCCCAGCCTACAAAGTGGTAGCCTTCTTCGGGGAATGCCTCAAGTCGCACTTCCTGCCCCGCGAGATAGCTGAGCCCTGGCGGATCGGCTAGGATGATGCCATGGGTCGCGGCGAGGGTAAGGGTATAGGGCATTCCTAGCACTGTCGGCGTGTGATAGGTGCAGACAGGCACCCCTGCCGGCGCTTCACCGCCGACACTGATACAAGTTTCCTCGAAAAAGCTGTTAGGTACAAGCGAATTGTTCGCGATCATGCTTTGTTGCTGAACTATGGCCGGATCAACCTGCGTGCTTTCTTCAACTTGCACGGGAGCAATTTTGGGGTGTAAGCCGAAGAGTGGCCAATACAGTATCCCAAAGGCCAAAATGAGTCCAAAATGCATCGGCGCGAGCATGTTGTTCAACCGGGTGAGATCGGATGCAGTAAACGGCGCGCGTCCAACGGCTGCATGCTGTTGGAACTGCGCTAGCGGATTGGTTTCGCCAACGAGGGTCAAGCAATAGCCAATCCCTGCCGCTGTCACTAATGCTATCGTTAGCGGATCAAAGCCCAGGCTGTAGGCTAGCAAGACGGTCAGCGGCGCTAGTGCCGCGCCGCGTACTGCGCGGGATGCGATATAAATGTGTGCCACCAAGGCCAATGCCGCAACGATGCCAAGGATGGCCAGCCGCATGCTTAGTGGCAGCAGTGTCGTATGAATCGGCACTAGGCTGAGCAGCACCTGTTCTGCGCCGCTCTCGACCAACGCGGTCGAGAGGGTCAGGGTTAATGCTACGAAAAGGATTAATCCCCAAGAGACGCTCCGGAGGGTGTTCTTGATAGCGATCACGCTCAAGTTGGGCGCCAACAATACGAACGCGCCGAACAGCAGTATAAATGCAGCTGACACGCCGTGTAGCCATTCTGTCGTCCCAAGCAGAAACACGACCACGACCGTTCCGCTGATGTAGAGATCTTGTTGGGTGAACGGACCAGTTTGCGGCAGTGCGATGATGCTTTGACGGGAGAGCGGGCGGCAACGTTGCGAGGGATCAAGAAAGAGACGCAAAATCAGCGCGGTACTCCCAAAGGCTGAAAGGGCGGCAAAGGGCGCACCCATAAGCACCCATGCCCCGAAAGAGAGTTTATGACCAGTCAGTTGGCCCAAGGCGTCGCTAATCACGAGGTGCGCGCCTGCGCCTACAAGAGAGGCCACAGCGGTGAGCATGATGTTGATGGGGAGCATCAATGCTAGCGCCCGCGTTATTTTCGGATCACGCATGGTCGAAGCCAACACCTGGTAGATAGGCATTATAAGGGCGATACGGACCGCACTCGAGGGGATAAGCAGCGCGGTGAAGAGCAACACGGCAGTGAGTAGATAGAAAAGCCTGTTTACCGAACGAGCCGAGCGAATAGTATAGATAGTCAGACGAGTGATAATGCCAGTCTGGTACAGCGCGCCGGCAAAGATACAAGCGCTGAGTAGTAACCAGACACTCGACTTGCCAAGGCTGACGACGAAGGTCTGAAGGCTGAGTGTAGTCGAAAGTATCAGTACACTCGCAGCGAACAGGGCTACAAATATCGTATTGAGTTTGGTAAAAGTCCAACTGATCACAGTCAGTACTAACATACTGAGCGCGATCTTCATAGCAATCGGAAGGCTATCCGGAAGCAGTGCAATCGCTACTATACTGGGCAGGCCAAGGACCAAAGCGATCGCATCCCCGCGGCGGAGGCGCAGACGTGGCACCTCTGCCATCTTTTGAGCGAAACGAGAGAGAGTCGGACGTTGCATTCGATATCTCCTGCTGTCGTACTGTGAAAAAAGGCTAAATCGTTATACGTTGCACGACAGAGGTAACACAACCTTATTGCCCAACGCCGGACGTGGGCGATGGCATGCATTTGGGAGATCGGTTTGGTCAGCATATTCTTGAAAAAGATCAAGCCCGTTCTCCTAGGCATTTTTCAGACTACAACCAAGTGTATGGATTATGGTAAAACAAGCGCAACTTTAGCAGGGGCATGATCGGGTATTATTGACATAACTTCCCTCTTCTCAGTTGATGACTCATGTGTTTAACCACAATAGTAAACCCAGCTCTCTTGTAGGCACATGTATCTGAAGCACGCAGCACAGCTATCGCTGTTCAAGCGATGTTTGTGCGTTCCCAATGCCCGAATCCTTGTTGGAGTACTCTATACAATCATCGTAGCTGAATGGTGCGCAGTTATTATGTGCCGCCTAGAGGTGATACGCCGTTGTCTCGACAACCATAGTGCGGATTATGCTAGGTCTTCAGGGAGGTTTCCAAGCGGCTTTCCACGTATCTAGAAACGCAAGATTTCGCTAACGCTGCTGGACACTTGAAACGACGCTTACCTGCCCGTTGTCAAATTGTTAAACTGTAAAATTGGGATGGCTAGATCTTTTGCAAACCACGATATGCTAGAAGGAGCGCTTCTCATACTCTCCCCAGCTGATAGACCGACATGGGTCTTTTTACCTGGTTTATATCTTTTGTGCGACCTCTTGTTTATAACAGAGAAGGTTTATCCTAAAAAAATACATTTTTAAGATAAATTTCACGATCGCCTCACAATTGGCTCAGATGCTGCGGCCCGCCATTCATACGATACCGCTTCCTGCTGCGCTTGCAGGCAATATAAACAGCCGCACTGTTCGCACCTGATGCTTTCTAATAGTCAAAACCAGGTAATGTGTAAGCATCTTATTGCACAGCATTTAGGCGATTTTAAGTCATTACAAAGCCTAAAAAAACATTACGTCAGGATTCTCCGCCAGTCGTTAAAAATGTTAGGATGATAGCGTGATATTCCTATCCGCAGATGGATCGCTACGCATCGTTGTGGCGGTTGGCGTAGGGCGGTGTTTGTTGCGGCGGGTTAGTCGGTGGGGGAGTGGGGGCTTGATAGCTTGGACGGACGATACAAACCTGTTCGCAACAGGCTATAGCGTGTGCCAGTATGGCTGCCGCACGCAGGCATGACTGGCACACGCCTCAATCCAATACGCGCGTTTCTCTCGGCGTCCCAATATTTGCCGGTTCAGACGGCATTTTAAGTAGTCATTTACAGAATTTACGCGGTGGTAAGGTTCGGGGAGGCGAAGCTTCCCCGAAAACTCCTTCGCGCCGCTGCGGTGGCGCGAAAAAGGATTCTTGGCGGGCTGCAAGCCCGCCAAACCTCCCTGCCGACCGGTGACCGCGTAACCCCTGTCATTTAGGATTGCGATGGATCGCTCGGAACCATTGGCGGTTCAGGTGGAATCACCGGGGCGAAGCGCACTTCCACCTGTGTTTCCTGGTCGATGCGAAGCAGTAACGGATTGGTCGCGCCATACTCTACTCCGTTCACAATCCAGCCGTTAAGACGGTAGTCTGCTTGCGGCGTTGCGGTGAGATATACCCCCTGCCCCGCCGGATAACGCTCGCGCGCCGGATCTGTCACAATCGTCCCATTGCTCGCACTGATGGTCAGTGCGTAGGTCGCCGCGGGGGCGAGATAAGCGCATGCTGTCGTGTCTACGGATACTTGTCCAACATGATGAAACTCAGTCGTCATTTTAGGAGGCTCTGCCCCGAATCTTCCCTCTGTTAGCAGTCCCAACTGGCCAGTCTTGAGCGGAGCGATCGGCTGCGCCGTCGGCCCCGCGCTGACGGTGGCGCTGGAGCTGAAAAACGGCCAATATAACGCCCCAAAGACAAGAATCAACCCGAACTGTAGTGGCGCCAACAGAGTGTTCAGCCGGGACAGGTCGGCGGCGCCAAATAGGGCAGCGTCGCCGCTTGACGGCTGTTGGAATAGGACGAGTGGGTTGTCGTCCCCGGTCAGGGTCAACTGATAACCGATCCCCGCTGCGGTCACCAGCGCCAGCAACACCGGGTCTAATCCTAGTCCGTAGGCCAAGAGGATTGCCAGTGGGGCGAGCATTGCTGCCCGCGCAGTACGGGAGGGGATAGCCAGGTGGGCTGCCAGCGCCGCTGCCGTCACCCCGCCCAGGAGCGCCAGGTGAGTAGTGAATGGAAGCGGTGTGTTGCCTAGTGGGAGCAGCGAGGCTAGCCACTGCCCCGTGCCAGTCTCGACGAGGGCATTGACCAGCGCCAGGGTCGTCGCGACGAAGAGGATCAACTCCCAGGCCATGTTCTTCACGGCGTCGTGCAGGCTCAAAACCCCTAGACAGGGCATGAGCAGCAGCAGAGCGCCGAGCAGTAACACCAGGGCAGCGGAGAGGCCATGCCACCCGGCAGTCGCCCCGAGCGCTCCCATCAACCCAAGTACGCCTAGTACGGTCCATTCTGAGCGGCTGAGCGGGCCGAGTTGAGGCAGTGTCGCAAAATTGCCCTGGTCGAGAGGGCGACGGCGCTCCTCCGGGGTAAGAAACAGGTACAGAATCAGCGTGGTGCTGCCGAAAGCGGCAAGGATCGCAAACGGCACGCCCAGCAGCATCCAGGCCCGGAAAGAGAGGAACTGGCCAGTCAGTTGACCCAGCGCATCGCTGATCACCAGATGGGCGCTGGCGCCAACCAGCGAGGCCATCGCGGTGAGCATAATGTTGATAGGCAGAAGCATAGCCAAGACGCGGGTAAGTTTCGAATCGCGCAGGGTCGTGGTCAGCGCATGGTAGATGGGCAGGATGAGGGCGGCGCGAACCGTGCTCGATGGAATGACCAGCGCAGCGAGAAGCAGTACTGTGGTAAGGGTGAAACAGATCATCTGCACCGAGCGAGCGGCGCGAACCACATCGATGATCAGGCGGTTGATCAGGCCGGTTTGATGCAGCGCGCTTGCCACGATACAAGCGCTGAAAAGGAGCCAGACACTTGACTTGCTGAGGCTGACGAAGAAGTTCTCGGTGCTGATGGTTGCCGAGAGCAGCAGACCGCTGGCAGCGAAGAGGGCCACGAGGGTTGTATTGAAGGAAGAGAAGGTCCAGCCCAACATGGCGAGGACGAAGACCCCGAGGGTGATTCTGATCGAGAGGGAGAGGTCGCCAGGAAGGTAGGCAAGCACTCCAAGACTGAGCACGGCCAAAGCCAGGGCCAGCAAATCTTTAGTGCGAAGGCGCAGATGCGGTACTGCTGCCAGAACAAAAGTGGAGCCAAAGAGTGTCGGACGCTGCATAGAGCACCTCTTGATGTCATCAGCCAGGAAGGGTTTCGTGCAGAGTGCGTAAGCGTGGATGCATCGCACAGACAACCCTATTGGCTATCCCGTACTCTTGTCCGAAACACATATCTTCCAGAATGGTCGATCTGACTTGAACATGAGTGCAAGCGACGCCTCTAGAGAAGGAGTGCTCATCGAACTGAGCGGATTACCAATAACGCAGTAGTGTGCTGTTGAAAGTAACGGTATGCTGATGACTGGCGGGTGGGAAATGTGGTATAGTTGGTCGCAGTTCAGCGCACCTGTCGCCTGGGCGGCATGCGGGCTTCGAAGCCCGCTGGTGCATATTAAGCAGGTAAAGCGCAGAATACAGATCGGTGCAAGCCTGCCAGGACTTTTACTTTATTTATATTCTTTCACAACTGTCTCCTAAGGAGAGCAGCGGGGGAATGGAAAAATACAAAATTTCAAGGAAATTATTATAAAATCTATGCATTCCGCGTATTGATGCTGACAAACCAATCCAACCAGTGTTGATGGCAGCCAGGACAAAATAGAGCGGGGGAAGCATACTTCCTCCGCTCTACTTGGTTGTGTTAGTTGTGCTAACCGACAAACGAAATGATTGACTGCACTGACTAGAGTGACGCTGAACGCAATGCCGTTATTATGGCCTGCCCGGGTTACCGGGATTACCACCCGAGTTGCCGGAGTTGCCTGGGTTGCCGCCGGAGTTGCCTGGGTTGCCGCCGGAGTTGCCGGGATTGCCGCCGGAGTTGCCCGGGTTGCCGCCGGAGTTGCCCGGGTTGCCGCCGGAGTTGCCCGGGTTATCAGGATTGCCATTGGTCAAGGGAGCGGTCGGTTGCGGGGGCGCCGCTGTAGCCGCAGGCGGCGGGGGCGGTGACTCAACCGCCGGTTGTTGTGGTGCAGCAGGCGGTGGGGGCGGTGACTCAACCGCCGGTTGTTGCGGTGCGGCAGGTGGCGGTTGTGATTCATTTATCGGGTTTGCGGATGCGTTAGTTGCACCTGGGGGCAATAGTGAGAAATATGCGATGACAATAGTGTCTTTCTCGATGCGGACCGGTATAGGATTCGCATCCCCGCATGATTCGTCGTTCACCATCCAGCCTGCAAAGTAGTAGCCCTGATCAGGGAACGCAGTAAGTTGAATTTCCTGTCCAGCGAGGTAGCTTTCCCTTGGAGGATCAGCCCTAATCCGTCCATTGACCGTGGTAATAGTGAGCTGGTAGTTCGGTACAGGCTCATTAGAAATAGACGCGACTAGCGCTGGCGCGACCGGCGCTGGCGTTGGCGTGCTATAAGCGGGAAAGCTTGGCACGAAAACGAATGTGGGCTCGCCGCTTACCGTGAGACTATCCGCCGCCTGATCCTGGCTGTTTGTCGCGACAGTGTCGCGGGCAAGCGAGTCAGGCTGTGTGACATTGATAGAGGCGGCTTGTACTGGAGCAGTCATGCCGCCTAAGCCAAAGGTTGGCCAATACAATAACCCAAAGGCCAGAATGAGACCGAAATGCATCGGCGCTAGCGTGCTGTTCAAACGATTGAGATCGGCTGCGGTGAACGGCGGGCGCCCCTCGGTTGTGGGCTGCTGAAATTGCGTCAGCGGGTTATCGGCGCCTGCCAAGGTGAGACAATAGCCAATTCCTGCCGCGGTCACCAACGCCATCGTCGTCGGATCAAAGCCCAGACTATAGGCTAGCAACAAAGTTAGCGGCGCCAGCACCGCTCCGCGCACTGCACGCGACGCAATAAAAATGTGGGCCGTTAGCGCCACGATGGCGGCGGCGCCAAGGATGGTGAGTCGCATGCCCAGTGACAGCACCGTACCGTCACTTGCTATCAGGTGCATCAACCACTGTTGGGCTCCAGTCTCGACCAATGCGGTAGAGAGGGCCAGAGTCGCCACCACAAAGAGAATCAACTCCCAAGCGACGCTTTGGGCGGCGTCTTTAAGCGAAAGCACGCTCAAGTTTGGAACCAACAGCGCCAGTGTACTGAATAGCAGTATCAGTATGGCGGGTATACCATGCAGCCACTCCGTAGCCAATAGCAGAATCAGCGCCACTGTCACTCCGCTAACGTACCGTTCCTGCCGAGTGAATGGACTTGGCTTGGGCAACGCGGCGAAGCTGCCGGAGTTGAGCGAACGGTGGCGTTGTTCCGGGGAAAGGAAGATACTCAGGATCAACGCGGTGCTGCCGAAAGCCGAGAGCGCGGCAAAGGGCATGCCCAACAGCACCCATGCTCCGAAGGAAATCGAATGTCCTGTCAACTGACCCAAGGTGTCGATAATCACCATGTGGGCGCCGGCGCCCACCAGTGAGGCCATGGCGGTGAGCATAATGTTAATGGGCAGCATCAGCGCCAAGGCGCGAGTGATTTGCTTATCACGGAGAACCGTGACCAAGGCCTGATAGATGGGCAGCATCAGGGTGGCCCGAACTGCGCTCGAAGGGATAATCAGGGCGGTAATGAGCAACATCACAGTGAGCTGATAAAACAGCGTTTCTACCGAGTGGGCGGCGCGAACGGCACGAACGGTCAGTCGTGTAATGATGCTGGTTCGATAGAGGGCGCCGGTGACGATACAGGCCCCAAACAGCAACCAGACGCTTGAATTGCTCACGCTGTCGAAGAAAGCCTCAACGCTAATTGTGGCCGAGAGGATCAGCACAGTGGCAGCGACCAAGGCGACAAGGGTCGTGTTGAGTTTGGTGAACGTCCAACTAACCACAGTCAGCACGACCATACTGAGCGCGATCTTGATCGCAAGCGATAGATGATCCGGAAGCAACGCAATCGCTACGATACTGGGCAGACCAATGACCATTGCAAGGGCGTCTCCGCGGCGGAGGCGCAGACGTGGGGCTGCTACGGGATCTTGAGTGGAAGGAAAGAACGTTCGATGTTGCATAGAATACCTCGTGGTGTTGTCATTGATCATGCATGACATGATCAGGTGCGGAGCCCACAGACGTGGAGGCTTTGCACGGGCAGTCCATTCGACTATCCGGCATTCGGGGCAAAGAAGCGTATTCTGTGGAGTAGCCGCTGGAACGACACGGCATCGATCCTATTCCCTGATACTGCTCATTCACTCACCGAGTGTGCCAAGAAAATCAGCTTCTTGTCTCCTCACAAACTTGTTCTCAGTCAAGAACATTTGTTTCTTGCAGCGCCACTGGCCAACGAGCCATTTTGTACTCAGTAGAACACGAAAAACGTTGGCGCCGGCGCTGTGCAATTCTTCGGGGCAACAGCGGGCGCGAACGTTATACATTGCTTCAATAGAGCGGTAGATTACTTTTTTATATAGTATCTTTGTAAGTTCTGTATAGTTCTGTATATAGTGAAGAGCAGATTCGAGACGAAAAAATACATAAAATCATCAAATTGGATCATTTAAACGATTATTAACGATAAGGCAAACTCGATCTGTATTGACTATTATTGATCGTAAAATTATGATTATTGGATTAAACGATTATTAACGATGGGCAAGATCTGGGTTATTTTTAATTGTTGTTAATGATAGCGCTGAAATCGAATGTTTTTAACGAATTTTAATGTTTTTTGATGGATGCCTGTTCGTAACTATAGAACACCGGATGTAGAATTGGAACTATATGTGTTTTGGCAAGAGTGTTTTGTGTATGCTATGGCGTACAATATGTTAGGCAATATAGTACTACGATGAAACTTGTAATGAGCGTTGGATACGCAGTTTGAGTGCATGGAATCGCTGATACAGCCGATTGGGCGTTTGCTTTGACCCGATCCACGATACATGTCATTTTGGCATGAAATTGGCCGCAAATATGCAAATGGCTATGTTTGCGTCAGGTCGGCGGCATACGCCTTGGCGATCGTGCGTTCATTTGTGCCATCTGCATGCTATCGCAGAACTTTAACGCGCCCCTACGATATCGCCTGGGCAACAACTGACCTTGCGAGAAACCGAGTATAATGCCGCCAAATACCTTGTTACAGCTACGTTGCCACGGAGGCGCCGGCTGGGCGAGATCGCGGTATGGAATAGCGATATTCTAGACTCGGTGACAAACGATGAGCAGACGCTACAGCTTCGCTTTGTGGTTAGCAGCGACGATATGCTTCGGGCATTGTTGGGTCCAGGCATCGTGAGCAAGGTAGGGATCAGCGTTCGTTCTTGAAAGGAAGGCTACGCCGCATATGGCGCAGGAAGATCCGCGTATTATCGAACTCCGTGCGATGCGTGAGCGTGCGCGCCAAGCCGGTGGCGCCGAACGACTCGCGAAACAGCACGCCAAGCATAAACTGACCGCCCGTGAACGCCTCGATCTATTGCTCGACCCCGACTCCTTCAACGAGTTGGCGCCGTTTATCACCCAACAAAGCGACGATTTGAACCTTGGCGGCGAGCGCTATCTCGGCGACGGCGTGATCATCGGCTCTGGCCAGATCGATGGCCGCACCGTCTATGTCTATGCCCAGGATTTCACCATCCACGGCGGAACATTGGGCGCGATGCAGAGCCGTAAAATCTGTCAGGTGATGGACCTGGCGCTGCGCAATGGCGCGCCGATCATCGGGCTGATCGACTCAGGCGGTGCGCGTATCCAGGAAGGGGTTCGCAGCCTAGACGGTTACACCGAGATCTTCCGGCGTAACGCCCAATATTCCGGCATTATCCCCCAGATCAGTATCATGCTTGGGCCATGCGCAGGCGGCGCCTCCTACTCGCCCGCGCTGACCGATTTGATCATTATGGTCCGGCAGCATTCGTATATGTTCATCACCGGCCCGGATGTGATTCGGGCCGTAACCGGCGAGCAGATCGATGCTGAAAGTCTGGGTGGAACGGACATCCATATGGCGACCAGCGGTCTGGCCCACCTTGCGGCGGCGGCGGATCAGGAAGCGCTGGCGCTGTGCCGGCGCATGCTTGGCTATCTGCCCTCGAATAATATCGAAAATCCGCCCAGCGCCCCGCCCGCCGACGATCCGCAGCGTATGGATGACGAACTGAATGTAATCGTCCCGCTCGATCCGGCTGTACCCTACAGCATGCACGCCGTTGTTTCAAAAGTTGTGGACCGCGACTCATTTGTCGAGCTGCAACCTGCCTGGGCCTGCAACGCGCTGGTCGGGTTAGCCCATATGGACGGGCATAGCGTTGGCATCGTGGCGCAGGAACCCAGCGTGATGGCGGGCGTGATCGACATCGACGCCGCCGACAAGATCGCGCGCTTTGTGCGCATGTGCGACTGCTTCAATCTCCCGCTGCTGACTTTCGTCGACTCGCCCGGCTTCCTGCCCGGCGTCGAGCAAGAGCACGGCGGGATTATTCGCCACGGCGCCAAGATTATCTACGCCTATGCGGAGGCAACCGTGCCGAAAATCAGCGTGGTCACGCGCAAAGCCTACGGCGGGGCGTACGTTGTAATGAATAGTAAATACCTTGGTTCCGACATCAACTATGCCTGGCCCAGCGCAGAGATCGCGGTGATGGGCGCGGAGGGTGCGGTCAACATCCTGTTCAAAAAACCGATCGCTGCAGCAGACGACCCGAAGGCTGAGCGGGCGCGCCTGGCCGAGAACTACCGCCAGCACTTTAGCAATCCGTACTATGCGGCTGGGGTTGGTGCGATTGATGATATTATTGAGCCGCGCGAGACGCGGCCCAGGCTAATTATGGCGCTGGCCGCGCTACGCGACAAGTCCGTAGCGACGCTGCCGCGGAAGCATGGGAATATACCGGTATGAAGAGACGCGGCGGCGATGGTCCCCGCGTACGCGGGGAGGAGGCGAGGAGATGAGGAGGCGAAAAGCCGATGTGTAGCGGGCGCTTCGCGAAGCGCCCGCGCTCGATCCGACGACGTTTAACGTTTGACCACGTGGAGCATACTATGTCCGAACAACTTGCAATAGCGCTCCAGATCACCCTGCTAGGTATGGGGCTGGTCTTTGGAGCGATACTTCTGCTGTGGCTGGTGATGGATGTGCTGGTGCGCTTCACTGCCGAGCGCGACGAACCCGAAGTCGCCGCACCTGCAGCGCCGCCGCCCTCTGACATGCGCGTGCGACGACAACAGGTTGCGGCCATCGCAGTCGCGGTGGCGCTGGCCCAGGAAAACGCTGCAGAGCCACAGAGACCAGTCCCCTCGACAACGCCTATGAGCGCATGGCAGGCGGTGATGCGTGGCCGTCAGTTGAAGCAGCGAGGTCGCGTCCGATGAAGGTAACGGTCACAGTCGCCGGTCAAACTTATCAGGTTGAGATAGCCAATCTGCACGCTCGTCCGGTGCTGGCAGTCGTCGACGGCGAGACATTCGAGGTTTGGCCCGAGGAAGAGACAACGACATTGGAAGCGCCGGCGAGCCGCGCAATGAACACCCCTAGCTCATCAGCAAGTCCCCCAATAGCGCCAACTGTTTCATCGCCCAGCCGTTACGCTGCAACTGCGCCGTCTGTTGATGGTCAGGCAGCCGTCGTTCGTGCGCCCATTCCTGGCGTGATCGTCGCGATCTCGGTTCAGTCTGGCGCAACTGTCACGGTTGGTCAGGAGTTGTGTGTGCTCGAAGCAATGAAGATGGAGAACACGATACGCGCTCCCCGCGCCGGCACGATTGCGGCGGTGTGCGTGACGGTCGATCAGCACGTTAAGCGGCAGGATGTGCTAGTGGAGTATGCCCCATAGACTGCCTGATAAAGCTACTTTGACGTATGGATATAGTACAACTGCTCCCCGAGTTGCTCAAAGGGTTCGCCAGCTTTACTCTCGGTAATATGTTAATGATCGCGCTGGGCGGCATCCTGATCGCGCTGGCGGTAATCAAGCAGTATGAGCCGCTGCTGTTATTGCCTATTGGCTTTGGCTGCATCCTCGCCAACATCCCGCTGACCGGCATGATCGATGACGATGGGTTATTTGGCGTGCTCTACCGCGCCGGTATAAGTACCGAGCTGTTCCCGCTATTGATCTTCATCGGCGTTGGCGCGATGATCGACTTTAGCCCGTTGCTGGCCCAGCCCCGACTGGCGCTGCTCGGCGCGGCGGGACAGTTTGGTATCTTCGGCACGCTGATTCTGGCGACGCTGTTGGGCTTTCCACTCAACGAAGCGGCCTCAATCGGCGTGATTGGGGCGATCGACGGGCCAACTGCGATATTCGTCGCTTCGCAGTTGGCTCCAAACCTGCTAGCCCCGATTGCGGTCGCGGCCTACTCCTATATGAGCCTGATCCCGATCATCCAACCGCCGCTGATGAGGCTGCTGACTACCAAGGCCGAGCGCCGCATCCGGATGGAGTACACGCCGCGCCAGGTCTCGCGCCGTGCGCTGGTGCTGTTCCCCGTCATTGTCACCCTGGTCATTGGTCTGCTAGTGCCGGAAGCCGCCCCGTTGATCAGTATGCTGATGCTTGGCAACCTGCTGCGCGAAAGCCGGGTCGCGGAGCGCCTGAGCCAGGCCGCCCAGAACGAGATTATCAATATTGCTACGCTGTTTCTTGGTGTGACGATTGGCTCGACGATGGGCGCGGCGAGCTTTCTGAACTGGACGACCATTGGGATTCTGGTTCTCGGCTTGCTGGCCTTCGTGCTCGATACGGTTGCCGGGCTGCTCTTTGGCAAGCTTATGGCGTTTGTGAGCGGCGGCAAGGTCAATCCGTTGATCGGCGCAGCGGGGATCAGCGCCTTTCCGATGGCGGGACGGCTAGCGGCGCGCATGGCTCAGGATGAAGATTTCGAGAACTTCGTGCTGATGCATGCTATGGGCGCTAATACAGCTGGTCAGCTCGGCAGCGTGATGGCGGGCGGGGTGCTGCTCGCACTGGTGACCGGGTTGGGTTAAGAGAGTGGCGGGGCGGAAGTAGAAAGATTGCGGGAACAATATCAAATCTGGTTTAATACGGTGCATCATGTCACTCTGAGCGCACGCGAAGGGTCTCTGCAGAGACCAGTCAGGAGATGCTTCGCGGAGTTCATGCTGAGCCCTTCGGCTCTGCTCAGGACCGGCTCGCCGAAGGGCTCAGCATGACATGCTATCAAGATTTGATATAAAACAATTGATAGAGCCTATTCCTCAAAAACTCAAATATGACACGATTGCACTGTGCGTCATTAGTGTAACCTCCACGGATTCATGATCGGCACGCCAGTGTTCGGAAGCCTTCCCCAAGACCTTTAAGGTCTTATTTGAAA
>JAKSDJ010000249.1 GCA_022360155.1 Chloroflexales bacterium
CGCCGCGTTGTGCCGTCGAGCCCGTCGTCCTGTGCGTTGCCGTCACCGAAGCCATCAGTCACTCCTTCCTAATACTCGATCGCTTCACGCGCAGTGAAGCGAAGGCTTGCAATGGCGAGAAAGAGGACGAGCACCAACAACACCAGACCCATCGCCGTCGCATACCCGAACTGACCATCACTGAAGGCCGTCTGATAGAGATAGGTCGGCACAACATCAGCCGCGCGACTCGGCCCGCCAGTACCATTGGTCATCACCGTTACGATCGCAAACAGATCCATCGCACCGATCGCCAGAAACACAATCGCCGTACGCAGCGTGTCCCACAGCAATGGCAGGGTGATCTTCCAGAAGATCACCCAGGGGTTGGCGCCGTCGATCTTGGCGGCATCGTAATAGTCAACTGGGATAGTCTGCATCCCAGCAATAAACAACACCATATAGAAACCAACCGACATCCAGACCACCACAGCGAGCACAGCGCCAAAAACGGTGCGCGCGTCGCCGAGCCACGGAAAGTTCGTCAACTGCCGGACGCCGATGCCTTCAAGAAACCCATTGAGCATACCAACCGTGGGGTGGTAAATAAAACTCCACAGCACTGCCACCACCACCACCGAGAGCACCTGCGGGAAGAAGAAGGTGATGCGGAAGAAGCGCGACAGAGCAATCCCTTGTGTGAACAGAAATGCGAAGAACAAGGCGATGGCCGTAATCAGGATGGGCAGAAACATCAGCGCGATGCCATTGTGCGACAAGGCGTTCCAGAACTTCTCGTCGTTATAAAGCTTGATAAAGTTATCAATGCCGTTGAAACGAATATTGGAAGAGAGGCCGCTCCAGCGGGTGAACGCGAAGATCGCCGCCGAAAAGTAGGGCACAAGCACAAAGATTGTGTAGAGCGCAAGCGGCAGCGCTAGAAACAACACGATCAGCTGATTCTTGCCGTGTTTCATTAGGTCACCTCCTCATTGTTACAGCAGCCGCCGTCTCGCCATCGCCCTGCCGCCAAACGCACACGGGTACGCGCAGCCCCGCCGACGCTGCATCTCATCAGCCCCATGCGCCAGGCGCACACCATCGGGATACAAACAGATTATCGGCCATCCCCGCGTACGCGGGGGCTATTGGTCTATCGGGTATTTCCGCTCCGCCTCCGCGCCGCATCTGCTCAGAGCTACTGTTCGCGCGTGAACTTCTTTATCTCGGGATCTTGCGCAACGGCATCGGATGCCTTTTGCATAGCAGTGAGAAATTCGTCGGGCGTAATCACGCCGCTCATGAGCTCGCCGGTGCGTGTTTCGAGTTCCCGGTTCAACTGGCTGTACCAGTTGGGGAAGTTCATCAGCACATTAACACCTTGCGAGGCTTCGACGAGTTGGATCGCTGATTTCATGCCCTCTGACAGGTTCGCCCCCTCTGCGCCGCCGATCACCGGCATGATCGCGCGTACGTTTTCGGCGAAGAATCGGGCCGATTCCTTCGACAGCAGCGTGCGCAAGAACTCCATGCCGTGCTGGGGATTCTTGCCCTTGACCGGCACGATATAGCTTTCACCGCCAATCGCATTGACCGCATTCAATTGGCCCTTGCCGTCAGCATAACCCGGAACATTGCCTACCGCCATATTAAAGCCCGCCGGCGTCAACTCTTTCATCTCATTTTCGAGCCAGTTGCCACAGGGAATAAAGATCGCTGAACCCTTCAGCCACTCGGTCTGCGCTTCGGTGTGGGTTAGGCCTGCCGTACCGGGCAAGATGTAGCCCTTGTCATACAGTTGATACAGATCTTCCGTTGCGCGCCGGACCGCAGGATCAGCATAGGCGTCTGGTTCGAGGTTGTCGAGCTTGATCAGCGTATCGACGCCGCCGGCATAGTAGACTAGCATATTCCAGATGATGCCCCAGATATAGTAGGGGTACTTACCCTGGTAAGTCCACGGCGAAGCGCCGCCCTCCTGCTTGATCTGCTCAGAAAGGGTAAGCATCTCATCCCAGGTTTGCGGATAGGTGTAGCCGGCCTGATCGAATGCAGTCCGGGAATACCAGATGCCGGAGATGGTGTAGGCGATATTGATGGCGTAAGGGATGCCCTCGAAGATCGCGCTGTCCTGCGACCCTGGAAAGAGCGTGTCCTTGAATTTCTTGCCTGGTGTATCGAGGGCGGGCGCCTCAAGGAGCGGCGTGAGATCCATAAGCTGCTCTTCGCGCACAAGGTCGGTGATGGGGATGAGGTTGGCGCCGCTGTTGTTGATGATATCCGGCGGATTGCCGGCCACAAAGCGCGGTTGCAGTTGCTCGGTCACCTTCTGGATGCTCTGGGTTTTGACTGTAACGCCTGGATGCAACTGCTCCATCAGGTTCGCGGCGTATTTGATGTACTCATCGCCAAAACCGCCAGCGAAAAAAACGCCATCGACCTCAGCCGGCTGAATATTGAGCGGATTCATCGCCTCGGCGGCGACATCGAAGGGCAGCGCCGCCGGAGCGGTGGTCGTGGTCACCCCACCGCCAGTTGCCGCTGAGGTCGGATTGGTCGCGGCGGGTGCGCTGCCGCAAGCGGCCAACAACGACCCAGCCACTGACGTTCCGCCCGTAGCGAGGAATGTTTTGAGGAACTTGCGCCGGGAAATCTGCGTAGACATCGCTGGAGATCCTTTCTGCTACGGCAAAACCCTTACATCCAACAGAAAACATCATTGTGATTGGATGCAAGGGCGCCCGTGGGCTTGTGGCGCGCTCGACTGCTCCTTGTAGCGCTAGAAGCTCTGGCTTGAGGCAACGGAGGGTCGACGTACCGAACTGGTCAGCCCCATGTTAAATTAGTACATTAGACTTACAAAAAATGTACTGTATTGCCTGACATTTGTCAAGAGGCAATTTCGCAAATTATCGACATATTTTGTAGTTTCCAGGATTATCAAGGCCCGAATCTCTTCCAAAAGACTCAAAACACTTCGGTTCCGCGTTCACCGCACATCATGCGACGCCGAAACTGGCCCTTGACGAAGCATCAGGCAATGTGCTAGAGTAGTATTAAGTCCAGAATGTTGACAAAATAGGCGATGGCATGGTCTCTCAGCTTGAAAAAGCAACGCATCAGCATATCAAGGATCACAATAGCCGGATGCTGCTGCGCGCCATTTATGACGCAGGCGAGATCAGTCGGGCCAATCTGGCGCGGCTGACCCGCCTGACCCGCACCACCGTTTCCGAAGTCGTCGCCGCCCTGATCAGCGCCGGCTTTGTCGAGGAGGTTGGGCACGGGCCGATTGGCATTGGCCGAACGCCCACCTTGCTCAGCGTCGCAGAGGACGCACGCACGATTGTCGCCGTCGCTATTACGAGCAATGAAATCCAGGGTGCGCTCATCAATCTGCGAGGCGTCGTGCGCCGCGAAGCCAGGCTGCCCCTGGCGGGCGAAGACAACAGCAGCGTCCAAGCGTTGCTCTTTCCCTTGATCGATAGCCTGGTCAAGGCCGCCGCGAGTCCGCTGCTTGGCATCGGCATTAGTTCGCCCGGCTTGATCGACTCAGCAAATGGCATGGTGCGCCGGGCCGTTAACTTCAATTGGCAGAATCTACCATTGCGTACGCTGGTGCAGCAGCGCTACAGCCTGCCGGTTTACATCGCCAACGACTGCCACATGACAGCAATGGCCGAATATATGTTTGGAGACCGCCAGTATGGCCCCAACCTGGTAGCGCTTAACGTCGGGGATGGCATCGGCGCGGGCATCGTGCTCGACGGTCAACTGCTCTCAAGCGACACTTTCGGCGC
>JAKSDJ010001004.1 GCA_022360155.1 Chloroflexales bacterium
CGAGATGCTTCGCTGCGCTCAGCATGACATGCATACTATTTATAAAGATTTGATATCACCCCTGCTCCCGCACCTGCGCCGCCGGCGGAGGCATGCGCTACGGCACGCGCGAACCGACTGGCCCCACATGCGGGGGCCACGGGGGCGCAGCGCTCCGTGTGGGGTGGCGGGGCTGGCCCCGCCCGCGGGTGCGGGGCGCGCCGCCCCGCGCGACCATCCTCTGGCACCAGCCATGGCTAAAACTGATGCTGCTAGGGAGCAGCGAGAACCGCTGTGCCCCCTCTTCCTGCCAACACCCTTCTCCCACAAGGAGAGAAAGGGGAGTCAGCGGGCTTTCACCTGCGAAAACTCCCCGCTCCCACAAGAGGTTTAGATGCGAACAGCATCCATGTTCGGAACGAGATGTGCCGCTTCCTGATGCGGACGGATCCCCTTCTCCCTCACCCTCCGCGTGCGGGGGAATCAAGGGGGGCGGGAGAGGAGCGAGGGGGTGAGAGCAAAAGGCCGCGCCGCCCCACGCGCCCATCTTCTGGCACCAGCCATGGTTGAAACTACCGCGAGTGCAGGTACGCAGCTATGACTGCTACTATCCTCCATAACCGGCACAACACAATATCCCCCGCCGTTGCATACTGAAAGGTCGGCGTCTGGGTCAGGCCGCGCTCGGCGGCCCACGCCTTGAGCCGGTCGGTCACGTAGCGGTTGGCGTCGGTCACGGTCACGAAGCCTTTGCCGTCGAAATCGGCGCGACCGTGCAGCGCCTCGAGCAGGTAATAGGTAAACGCGCTGCGCCACTGCTCGGACCACTCCCACGAGCGCTGGCCCTGCTTGCGCGAAGCCAGCGTCGCCATCCCCTCGGCCTCGGCGAAGACCCGGCGGATGAATTCCGGGGTCATCTCGGGCGGGGCCTTGCCCAGCGCCGGGCTCGAGTGGCAGGCATCGAGCACGATCACCTTGGCGCGGGCCGGCGACTGGTCGAGGATCGCGCGCAGGTCACTCAATGCGAGGGCGATATACTTCAGCGCGGCGAGGCGATCGTTGCAGGGCAGCAGATAGCTCTCGCCGCCCTCGGCGACGCCGTGACCGCTGAAGGAGAAGAGCAGTAGGTCGTCTGCGGCGGCCTCGGCCATTGCGGCGAGGGCGGCCAACACATTCGCCCGCGTCAGTTGCTCCGGAGTTGTATCGGTCAGCAGGCGCGCCACCGCGTAGCCCGGCGCGAGGGTCTGGTGAATCGCCGCAACATCATCACTGCACACCGTCAGGTTGCGAATGTAGGGGTCATCGTAGTGATTGACGCCAACCAGCACGGCCCAGTGCTGGCCGGTTCCGACAAACGGAACATCTGCCGTCTCCGCACCTTTGCCTTTGGCAGCGCTCGGCACAGCGGCGGTGGACAATGTTGGTTACGGCGGTGCGGGCGCAGCAGCCGGTGCGACAGGGTCGGTCAGCAGGCCGAACAGATCGGCGGCGAGGATCACGATCCCGCGGTCGCGCCACATCTGCGCGGCGGTGGCGGGCAGGCCGGGCCAAACTGTGTAGGCCAGGCGCGCAAAACTGCTCCCGGCGACTGGTCGAAGAGAAAGCGAAAGTCAGGGTCGGCCAGGTTGTAGCCGAGAAACAGCACGGTCGTGCGCCGCATGGCCCGCCGGACCTCGTCGAGGATCGGCTCGCGCGTACGGTCGCGCAGCAGCGCGCTATGATCCTGTTCGATGACAATCAGGCTGTCCGGTTGCTGCAGATTGCCGTAGAGCTTGATCAGCGTTGGGCGTTCGGAAACGCTGAAGCTGACGTCGCTGCCGCGCACCAACCGGTTCAGCCCGAGACCGGCCTGCTGAAACGCCCGATCGAGGAGATTGTCGCAGGCGGTGGTGATGATCGTCTCGATCTGGAATTGGCGGACCAGCTCGACGACCCACTGCTGAAAAGGCTGCGGCACCAGCGCTGTGGCGTCGAGGGAGTCGCGCAGGAACGCGGTGAAGCTCCAGCGACTCCTCGCCTGCGCGACGCGCTGGGCCGTCTCGGCGAGCGATAGGTTTGCGGCGAGGCCATGGCGGAGCGCCAACGACCGGGCGAGGTCGGCGCGTGAGGGCAGGCCGGTCTCGGCGCGGGGCAGATCGCCCCGATGAAGAGCGTGAGCGTGCGCCATTCGAGCGCGGCGCGCAATTCGGAAAGCTGGGCCTCGACCATAAACGCCTCCCGCGCAGGAGCATCAAGATAAGGTGCTATAGCGTTAGTATAGCACGAGCGGAGCGACTACATCACAGAGGGCGGAGCCATCACCCTTTAATGACGCACTGATGATGCTGATCTAGGCCGATTTACCGTAGATAGCTGCGATTCTGCGGCGAATCGACAGATGATCGAGTATTGACAGCATGCGAGCCAAACGGAGGGGCAGCCCCAGAAGTGATCGACGTTTATGGATTCCCACTCAGAACCGCACGCACGACTTCTGCTGTGACGGTGTGGTGCGGATACGGCGGCGGGGTGCGGCGCGGGTACGTCCGGTTGCTGAGAATGATCACCGCCAGGCGGCGCTGCGGGATGAGCACCATGACCGGGCCGGTAAAGCCGGTATGTCCGTATGCGCCCCGTGGGGCATTGCCCATGAAGCCAGGTCGGTCGAGCATCCATCCCAAACCGCAGCGAAAGAACTGGCCGGCAACCAGCGGCTCCAAATCGCCAGTGTGGTCGCGGAGCGCCAGCTCCACCGTCTCGGCTGCGAGCAGTCGCCGCCTGGCAAACACCCCCACATCGAGCCAGCACTGCGCAAAGCGCAGCACATCGGCAACGGTGCTGAACAGCCCGGCATGCCCGGCGACGCCGCCCAAGGCGTAGGCGCTCTCATCGTGGACGCTCCCCTGAACGAGACGGCCGCGCCACTCCTCATCCCATTCGGTTGGGGCGATCCGCGAGTGCAGCGCCGCCGGAGGACAGAACCCGGTCTCACTCATGCCCAGCGGCTGCAACACGAGTTCGTCAATTGCGATATCGAGAGGCTTGCCATAGACCTGGGCCACGACATCACCGAGGAGCAAGCTATTGCTGTTCGTATAAGCGACATATCGGCCCGGCGGGCGCACGGGTTCGGCGGCGTACACAATCGGACGAATACCGTGAGCGCCGTGTTCGCGCAGCGCTGATAGTTGCAGCCCAAGGCCGGAGGTATGGGTGAACAGGTGACGTAAAGTGACAGTGTGAGCACGCAGCTCGGTTAAATAGCGCGCCGCCGCTTCGTCGAGCGCGATCTGCTTCGCATCGAGCAGGCGCAAAGCGGCAGTTGCGGTAAAAACTTTGGTCAGCGAGGCGATGTCGTAGATCGTGTCGAGCGTCACTGTCTGGGAGCCAGCGTCGCTGTACATCGTCGAGCCATAGGCAACGTTATGACAGACTGCGCCGTGCTGCGCAATCAGCACCACAGCGCCCGGAAAAATACGCTGCTCGATGGCCTGGGTGATAATCTGGTCAATGATTGCAAGCATAGGTCGCGACGCGCAAAGAACAGCCGTCTGTCATCGGTTGCGCATAAACAGTCCGCGTCGCACAGCAATCTCCAGCAGCCAGACGAGAAGTGCGACCCCAAGGAACCAGGGCCAGAGTGCGGTGCTCGTCGCGAGCTGCGCGAGCGGCTCTGCTGTAACTTCCGGCACACCGAGAATGCCGCGACTCAGCTCTAGCACCCGGCCACCGCTCATCTGGGCGATCTGTTCGAGCAGAGCGCGACCCTGCAAACGGGTGCTTGTCAAGGGCGGATTGTACTCCGCCGGAACATTCTGCACATAGCCAATATCAACCTGTTGCCGCTGGCCATTGTGGAGCAAGACAACCGACATGACGTAAGGCCCGTCGGCGGGCAGCAGCAAATCCTGCGCGTAGCGACCTGGCGCGACCTGGCGCACATCGAATTCGCGTTGCGCCCCATCGGGCAGGCTGACCCGCGTGTTGACCCGCGCCAGATCGAGCGGCTCACCGCCGGGTTGCAACACATCCACGATCAGTCGTACGCCGCCCGGTTGCGGCTCAAAGCGAACCTGCAGCGGGCCGCTATCTGGTTCTGGCAATGTGTAGCGCACGACTTGCGCCCAGAAGCGGTCGTAGTCTAGCCAGTCGACCCATGCCCCAGCCCACGGCGCATCGAGCGAGGGCGTCCAGGCGACAGCGCGGCCTAGCCCATATTGCCAGGCAGTTAGCACCGGATCATCTAAGGGCGAGCGGAGCACCACTTCCGCCGCGTCCTTCGGCGTTGTGGCCACATATCCATCGAGTTGGGGAAAGTCTGCTGGCGCAAAATCGCGGACCAGCGGGTGCGCTTCAGCCAAGCCGGCGCGGAAAGTCTCTTCGATACTGGGATCGGCGCGGGCAATTTCGCTTTCGAGCAAGGTCAGGCGAGGAATATCTTCCGGCGAGTCGGCATAATAGTAGCGCCCTCCACCCCATTGAGCCAGCAAGTCGAGCAGGTCGGTATCAGAGTCGAGGCCGATGGCAATCGTCGAGAGTGTAATGTCTTGGGCACGCGCCGTATCGACGAGTTGCTGATAAGACAAGCGATCATTGGTAAACGAACGTCCATCGGTCAGCAACACCGCGTGGCGAACACTGACCGGCTGGCGGGCCAGTTCGTTCAGACCCATCTGGAGTGCAGCAAAAATGTCGGTGCCGCCGCCACTGGGCAAGCGGGCGATTGCGTCCTGGATCTGTTCGAGACTGAGGCCCTGGCCAATGCGTTGGAAAGGCACAACCCAGAGTTGTCCGGTATCGAAGGAGAGAATACCGATGCTGTCCTCGGCCTGGAGCGATTCGGTCGACAGAATGGCCGCCTCTTTCGCCATGTCGAATTTGGAAACGCCAAGCGCTGCGGTCATACTGGCCGACCGGTCGATGATCAGCAGCAGGGCGATTTCCGAGCGCTGCGGACGCGGCGGCGGGTTCATCAGAACCGGCAGCGTCTGTTCCAGCGGCGTGTCCTTGTAGGCCCCCAAGCCAAACGAGTTCCGCCCGCCGGTCGCCACCAGGCCACGCCCTTCACTACGTACGAACTCGCGAACGCTGGCCATTTGATCGAGAGAAAGCGCCGCCGAAGGTACGTCAACCAACACCATTCCGTTATACGCGCCAAGATCGGAAAGCCGAGTCGGCAGACGTTCGGCTACGATTGTCTGATTCTCAATCCCTTCGCGGAGCAGAGCCATACTAAGAGCTCTGGCATTCCCCGATCGCCCCTCGACCAGCAAGACTCGGGGCGGCGGCGCAACAAGCGCGGTTGCGGCGGCGCTGTTGTTGCGCGCATAGGTATCGGGCGTCCCGACTATCTCGGCGCGTAGGCGGGCGACGCCAGGCTCTGTGGCGCGATGCCGGAAGGTGAAATCGTTGGCGCCGGGCGTAAGCGCGACCTCTTGCTCAGCCAGGATCTGCTCGCCTTCCCAGAGGCGCAGCGTCGCTGTAGCGTCATCGCTATTCTGGGCGCCGGGTTCGTTCGCAACAAAAATCTGTATCGGGTATTCTTCGCCGACACGGAGCGTTTGGGGTGCAGTTATCGCCGTGATCCGCAGCTCAGAGGACTGAGTTGGCATCACCGGCATTACATCAATCGTCAAGCCGGCGGCAGCAGCTTGTTGCGCTGCGTTCAGAACATCACCGCTGGTCTCATATCCGTCGGAGAGAATGACAACCCGTCCGCCGCCCGGCGCAAGCAATTCCCGCGCTGTATGCAGGGCTGTTTCCAGATCGCTTGCCGATGGGTCAAGCGTTTCAACATAGGCATTGAGCTGGGCTTCTGACAGCGCCGGATCGAATGTCGTGCCAGATCCATCCTGGGCCGAATCGACCGCAACGACCTGATTGCCAAACCAGAGAGTCGTCGACTGTGAACCGGACTCCTGCGCCAGCCGGGCGGCTTCGGCACGTAGCGTCGCCTGACCGGATGGGGTCAAACTATCCGACTGATCAACGAGAAAAACGACGGACTCTGCGCTACGTATTTCCTGACCGATGATCGGGTCGGCCAGGGCCAGCACTAGCAACACGATCGAAACAATGCGAAGCGCCAAGGCTGCTGGAACCAGTCGCATCCCTCGCCAGCGCCAGATCAGGATCAGCACAGGAATGAGGAGCAGCAGAGCCAAGAATTGGGGGTTATGCAAAATCAACGATTTGCTCCTATCATCCGCGCAGTCCTACGATGAATGTACATCCATTCAATGAGCATTACTAGCAATACCAGGATAATAACCCATGACCAGAGCGGCTGCCGATCACGTTGTCCTTGGCTTGCGGCTCCGGTCAGATCGGCAAGGGGTTGATTGCTGGCAGGCTCAAATAGAGAGGCGCGCGGGCGTAGGTCCGACTCCAGCGGCGAACCAGCGTTGACAGCGACCTGACCGGTGTAGATGACTTCCTCATTGCGGCGTTCGGTCAGAGTGTAAATTCCTGCTTGGACAAGATTGAGTTCAGGCGCTGCGACGCTGGTTGCTTGACCATTTGCGGCAACATCGATAATCTGGGTAGAGCCGTCAGGACTCAACACTTCCAAGTGTGTAGCCTGCGGGCTTCGCGGGGAAGGCAGCCCATCTCCGGCCAACAAAGCCGACGGCAACGGCGGCGGGGTCAGGTCGCGAACGGTGCGCGCAACGAGCAGCGGGAATGCCAGCCGGGTTGCTAGATTACTCTGTACAAGGTCGAACGTCCAGATTGCAATCTCGCTCTGGCCGGTGCGCCCGCGCAGGATCAACGGTGTGTCGCCGGACGCCAGCGCAACAGTTGCCCAAGGTGGCGTCTGGATCACCTGCGCCGGTCCAAAGTGTACTCCGCTCAAGCTGAGGCCATTGAGCAGTGTGGCGGAAGGCGCCGCGATAAGCGAGGACTGAGCTTGACTCGGATCTTCGGGTAGCGCGGCGCTTATGTCGAGCAGCGAGCTCACACCTACCGGCGGGTTGATAACGAGCACGCCGCCAATCGGCCATTGATTGGGCAAAACCCCATCGAACACGGTCAGATCGGCATTCGCAGCCAGGGGCGAATTGGCATATTCGGCAGGGTTGACAATCGACACCTGGAGGTTGGGGACTGCGTCGAGCGCCCGTTCGAGCGCTTGCGGCGTTGCTGATACCAGCAGCGTCGTGAGCGGACGAGCCTGAGCAAGGCTTAAGCTCGCAGTGTCGTCGTCAGGTAAATTGTCTTGGCCATCGAACTCGACCCGCAACGTGCGAATGCCCGGCGGCAGCGTCCAGGTTAACTCGGCTTCGCCGTCGGGCTGCAAGTTGACCGAGCGCGTGTCGAGCACCTGATCATCCCCCAAGAGTTGGAGTTGTGTTGTAAGTGGAACGCCGCCATAACTTGCAATGCGTGTGTACACCTGGACAGCCGTACGATCGGCGCTACCTCCAACAGTGCTGCTGTTCCACGAGCGTGCGGCAAGCATAACAACAGCGCGATTACCGCCGGTAGCGCCAATCTGCTCGATCTCGACCGGCGGCAGGGCGGCGGCATTGGCAAGAGCGCCTGTCGGGAGCGGAAACGCGGCATCGCTCAAGATAATAATGCGCCCGTTGGGATGGTTTTCGAGCGCTGCCTGAGCCAGAGTCAACGCTCCGATAACGTCCGTGCCGACGCCTTCCACAGTTATGTTGGCTAGCGCGGCGCTAAACGACGCATTCTGCTCGGCGCCGCCCTCCCCAAGCATACGGACCTGCGGTCCGGCGGTGATCAGCGCGATGGTGTCATTTCCGCGTACTCCGTTGACCAAGTCTTGCGCCCGCGCCCGCGCTCGGTCAAGCCGGGTATTGCTTGCTAAACCAAGCCCAGACTCCCGCGCAGCCATACTGGTTGACGTATCAATGATGACAGCCAGATGTCGCTCACTGCCCAGCAAATCGCCCAGCCATTGCGGCTGCGCCAACGCGATGGCGATAAGCGCCGCAACCAGCAGGTGCAAGAACAACAGCAGGGTGAGCGGCAAGCGACTGCGTTTTTGGTCGATCGGCTTCTGAGGCAGGTTGAGCCAGAGCAAAAGCGAGGGGACCATTACTCGCTGCCGCCGTTCGCGGATCAAATGGAGCAGAACAATGACAGGTAGCGTTAAGAGCGCCAGTAGACCAAGGGGAAAGAGGAATGTCACACAACCATCCTAACCTTTATGCTAACAACCGGCGCGTACGCAAATACGGCACAATTTTCTGTTCAAGCGGCCAGTTGGTTAGAATCCGTGCATACGTCGCACCCCGCCGGGCGCAGGTCCAGGCAAGCTGTTCTTGCCAGGCTGTCACCTTCTGACGATAAGCGGCGAGTGTTTCGGCGTCGAGGACAAGCG
>JAKSDJ010000405.1 GCA_022360155.1 Chloroflexales bacterium
CAAAGCGACCGCCACACCCATTGTTGGGTGTCGCTCGCGCATATATTGCTGAACACATGCCAGAGATGCAAGGAGTTCCCCTCCGGCTGCATTATCTCGATGGGCCACCTGGATCGCCCCGCTACGCCATCACCGCAGATCTTTGCAACGAGCGGCATAACTGTCCACTAGGCGTTCCTGCCGAAATAGCCGAGAATGGCAAGTGCCCTGTCCTCAACTGTTCAATCCGGCAATCGATTCGACTCTTGTTTGATCGCAACGGCGAACTTATAAAGACCACGGAGAGCGGGATTCGTTGGAGTTAGACGATCGCAGATGAAGGAGTGAAGCATGGGCACAGTGCGCCGCTGGATGAGCACCCTGGCTGTCGTCGCCCTAACAACGACCTTATTGCCGGAGGCGCGGCATTTACTCCGGGAACAGCGAATCAGGCGGATTCCTGTCGTCGATAAGCAGGGTCAATTCGCCGGCATCGTCTCCGAGGAAGACATCAACCGGATTTCCGACTCCGAGCAGACCGATGTACGCGATCACAACTTAATATCACCGCATTGCCGACCTACCCATCGGCGATGTGATGACAAGGCCGGTTATAACGGTTGCCGCCGACACCGCCATTATGGAGGCGGCCCAACTGATGATTGACCATCGCATTGGCGGCATACCCGTAGTGGATGACAATCAGTTGGTTGGCATTATCACCGAGAGCGACCTGTTTCGCCTGATCATCGCCCAACAAAAAGAGACGGCCAACGATTCAAAAGATTTTTGAGCATGACCGTCTGCCTTTTATTCAGCTTTCTTAAAATCTGTGCCGAGAAATAGTGTGCTGACCCGATGACGCAACGGCCTCGCGATTGCGCATCTTCGCAGCCTCAGACTTATTTCTCTTCACCCCGCGACATCCTATTCGGTCGCATCCATTCGGGCAATCCAGCGCTGTGGATTGCGGATCTCGTCGAGGGTCGGCAAATTCTCAACCCGCTCCCAAACCCGCGAGGCAAAGGTGATACCTCGTGCATTGACCACCGTATTGACGAATGCCTCGCCCTGCTGATACTGCGCCAGCTTCAGATCCATCCCGGTCAAACGATTGAACAACTGTTCCAGGATGGTCTTCGACTGCTGGCGCTGGGCCACGCGGCGCTCGATCTGATCGAACGAAGGCAGCAACTGCCGCCCGATTGCATTCATAATATGGTTGCTGTAGCCCTCAACCAACGACATCAATGACTGGATTTTGTCGAACAGCTCACGCTGCTGCGGCGTCAGCATCATCTCAATCCAGTGTTGACCGGCGCCCCAGTTTTGCGCCATCCGGCTTAGGATCTGCACCCAACCATTGCTCAGGTTTTCGAGTTGCTCGTTGAGTTGATCGAAATACTCGCGCAGAAGTTGGTTGAAATAAGCGCGCACCCAAGGATAGGCCTCAAACTCAAACGCATGGGTCGTCTCGTGCAGAGCGATCCAGAGGCGAAAGTCCTCGTCGTTGAGGCCCAACTGGACCTGCACCCGCGCAATATTCGGCTCGACATAGTAGAGCGCGCCGTTGACCCCCGGCTCGGGTGAGAGCAAGCTAAGATCGTACTGGCCCAGCACACGCCGACCCAAAAAGCCGAGGAGCACACCGATCTGAGCGCCAATAATACGGCCATTAAAATCGCTGAAGAGCGTAGCTAGCGCACTACGCGCGCTGCCATTCCGCTCGTAAATCTCTTCGATAGGCCGAAACAACTGCTCGAACGACGTGAAGTTGGCTTCGAGCCACTCGCGGCGGTCAAAGACATAGATCCGGCTAATTGGCTGTGGCAATCTCACCCCAAGATAATCGGAAATGAGCGGCTCGCTGCGCTGGACTAAGCGAATATACTGTTCACGGCGCTTGGATCGATCCAAAACAGGAGCTTGTTCCCATTGCGATACGAGCAACGCCACATGACGCGCCTGATCCCAATCGATCAAGCGGGGTTTACGGCGCTCCTCAGTAGCACGTGCGCGGCTCTCGATATAGTAACGCAAGCCAGCCCCAGCAACAACCCCCAGCAGCAGGATCGTTCCTAGGCGGCGTAGATCGTTTGCTGGTTGTGGCACAGGCTTTTCCTTTCTTTTTTCCGTTGTAACCGATTCCAATACATATATGATTCGCTCTCGTTATATTCGCTGCTATGCAGGCAGTGTAACACGGAGGATGCCTCGCTGTCCAGACCTCTCCGTTTGGGTGTCGTGACTACTCTCCCGGCTCAAGCCTAGGGGCTTAGCCCCTGAGACGGCAGTCCCCGTCTCAACATGGTGTAGGCCGCATTGAGATCACGGTCAATCGTGAGACCACAATGAGGACACTGATGCACACGGATGCGCAAAGACTTCTTGACCACACCCTCCGCACCGGCTACAGTGTTGCGACGTTCCGCGTGGATCAACCTCGACATACGTTCTACCAGCATCTGCCGCTTTGTAGCGCGTATAGCTCGCGAATTGATTCCACGCGGCATCCGCAATGCTTTTCGCCAGACAGTGGTTTTTGAGCATTCGTGTGATACGCAAGTCCTCAAACACAATAATGCCGAAACGGTTGACCAGCTTTCGGCTTTCCTGGTGTGCGAAGTTCTTGCGCCGGTTCGCAATCCGCTCGTGGATACGGGCAAGCACCTTGCGGCGTTTTGCTCGCTCCGGCGTCCCCTTCGGCTGCTCACTCAATCGGCGCTGCGCTCGTTTCAGATCTCGCTCATCACCCCGAAAGAAGCCCGGGTTGTCTATCGTCTCACCAGTCGATAGCGTCGCAAACTTCGCAAGGCCGACATCCATGCCGACAGCGGTTTCCGGCACATGGTTGGCGCCATGTTGCTCCCGTTCGACGGCGAAGGCGACACCCCATTTGCCAGTCGACGAACGCCGCAGTGTGATCGTCTTGATGCGGCCTTCGACGGGACGGTGGAGGGTGATCCGCACCGCACCGATTTTCGAGAGGATGAGCCGGTTTCCGTCGAGCCGCGCGCCGTTGCCATACTGCGGATAGATGATACTGTCGTAGCGACCAAACCCCTTGAAACATGGGTGTCCGGCATCCTGCTCGCCCGCCTTCACGCGACGGAAGAATGCCTTGAACGCCAGATCAACCCGAACCTGCACGTTTTGCAAGACCTGGCTATGCACCAGCCGAAGCGTTTTGCGTTCGGCTTTCCAGTCAGGAAGCATCGCATGGGTATCGTACAAGCCAAGCGTTGTTCCCTGCTGTTCCCACGCATCACGGCGGGCGGCAAGCGTTTGATTGCAGACCCAGCGGCATTCCTCAAGCTGCTGCGCAAGGATGCGCTGCTGGCCTTTGGTCAGATGCAGGCGGTACTGATAGGCAGTTTTACGAACATCACACATACAGTCCATTCTCGCTTCATGTCGGATAGAACGCACATGCGCTCCGGGCGTGCCAGTGCGCTTTTTATGAACAACGGGCAATCTCGAACCAAAAGCAAGCTCTTCGTATAAGGCTAATAGGCCACCCGCACATCGCCGCTGCGCCGCGTAATTTTGCGCTCATCCAGGTGTTCCAGGAATGCCAGCGCATACTTGCGGCTGCTGTCAAACTGATCGCGGAACTGCGCTACACTTACATTTCCATCGCCATCCAGCGTTGACTGCACCCACGTCAACAGGGTAGCATACGCCGATGGCAGGAAACAGATATCATCGCTCACCTTAATAAGGACATTGCGCTCCAGCGCCCAAGCCAGAACCTCCGGTTCCAAATCCGGCGTCGGCGGACTATACGGCGTCTTTTGCATCGCGGCAAGCAAGGTGTCTAAACGCCGTTGCTGCTCAGGAGTGAGCGTCGGCGTATGGGTGACGAGCCAAACGCTGGTCTCATTGATCTGGATCAACCCTTGCGCTACGCTCCAGTCGAGCGCGGCGCCAAGTACGCGCGGATCGAGGTTCAAGCGCTGGCGCAACTCCTCGCGCACCACTCCGGTACGCAAAGGGAAGCGCTTATGATAGGCTTGCAACATCGTCACCAGCCGTGTTTCGAGGCGTTGCCACCCTGAAGTTGACACCACCACACCGTCACTCAGCTTGAGAACACGCTGCTCATCACCAAGATCGGCCAGCGCTTCGCGGGCCATCGCCTCGCTGAGGCCGGCAACACGCAGCACTTCAGTCCAGGGTCGCGGAGGGCCATCACCAAGCGTTTGAAGAAGAAGCTCCGATGGCGAACCGCTCGCCAGCACCTCGAGCGCAGAAACCACCTCTGGCCGGAAGCGGCGATGGCGCGGCGGATGCGTGTCCACGATCATCCCGCCGCTTACGGTCAGGCTCGGCGAGGGCTGGCGCAGAATGCAGCGATCACCGCGCGCAACCGCGACCATATGATCGAGCCGTAGTTGCACCCAACCCGTTTCGCCTGGCCCAAGCACTTCGCGGTCGAGCAATGTCGCCCGACAGCGCACTTCCGCCGCACCAACGAAAAGATCAAGCGCCGCGTTCTGTTCAAGCGTGTACGCAATATTGGGGACCACCCGTACCTGAACATCAACCCGGCTCGTCGGCTCTAGGACGCCGGGCAGCGTCAGCAAATCGCCGCGTTTGATTTGCGAATGATGCACGCCGGCGAGATTGACCGCAACCCGCGTCCCCGGCAAGGCACGCTCCTCACGCTGCTGATGAGTTTGCAAGCCGCGCACGCGGGCGCGAAGCTTCTGCGGCAGGATTTCCACTTCCTGGCCAACCGCAAGAGCGCCGTCAAGCAGTGTGCCGGTGACGACCGCCCCAAACCCGCCAACGGTAAATGAACGATCAACCGACAGACGGGTAGCGCCTTGCGCCGTCATGCGCGACGGCGTGTGGTCGAGTACATCATCGAGTGTCGTGAGCAAGCGCTCCAAACCCTGGCCAGTGCGGGCGGAAACGGCGACAAGCGGCGCAGCAGCAAAGCTTGTACCGACCAAACGTTCGCTGATCTCGTCGGTGACCAAGTCGAGCCATTCCGCTTCCACCAGGTCGGCCTTGGTCAACACGACCAGGCCATGTTCAACGCCGAGCAGATCAAGGATTGCCAAGTGCTCTTCGGTCTGGGGCATCACCGACTCATCAGCGGCGACGATCAGTAACGCGGCGTCGAGACCGCCGACACCGGCCAGCATATTCTTGATGAAGCGTTCGTGGCCAGGGACATCGACGATGCTCACATTCCGCCCGCTCGGCAACGTCAGCCAGGCAAACCCGAGGTCTATTGTCATTTCCCGCCGCTTTTCTTCTTCCCAGCGGTCGGGGTCTATTCCAGTTAAGACACGCACCAACGTCGATTTGCCGTGGTCAACGTGGCCCGCTGTGCCAATAACATACATCGCTCGTTAAACCAATGACTAACACGAGTTACGCGGTCACCAGTCGACAGGGAGATTTGGAGGGCTTGCAGCCCTCCAAGAATCTTCTTGCTTGCCGCTGTCGCGGCGAGAAGGAGTTTTCGGGGAAGCTGCGCCTCCCCGCCCCTCACCACCGCGTAACTCGTGTAACTAACAGGACTTGAACAGTACGATTCGCTATGCTTCCGGATACGACCCGCTGCGCCTCCGGCAGGGTGGAAGAGCCTCTTTCGGGTATCGCAGGCGCAACTCCACTGCGCCCGCGATTACAATTTTGTTCAGAGCCACATAAGGCGACTCAGCGGATCATCCGTGGTTTCACGCGTGATTCTGTAATGTGCTGGAAAGCAAGCGCGTACATCCTGTAAATAACACATGGTTTCAGACATGATGTACAGGGTTGCTCTTATGAGCTGCATCGCATCGTTCAAATCCTGTTCATCTTGTCAATCGTGTCAAAGCCTCGTCTCAGTAACACATGGCGAGCAACTTTGTCGCATCCATACGCGATTTCCAGCGCAGCTCAGGCGTCATCGTCAAGACAAATTGGCATGTAGCGCTCCGCAGCAAATATTTTGGCGTACATGAAACACACATGCCATAACGTTCTTCCAAGCGCCGCTCGTCGCTTGCACCAAGTTGCTACCAACGTGGATAGAGTGCATTGTAGCACGCCAGACAGTGCGGAGCAAGGTCGAGGCAATCTTGATTAAGACGGGGCAATTGCCGGCGTATTGCCCAGACTGCGCCACAAATACCAGGTCGCCACGCTACGATAAGGACGCCAGGGCTCGGCGAGGGCGGTCATCGTTTGCGCATCCGGCAGTGCCGCCAATACATAAGCGCGCTGCATACCCTGACGTAAGCCTAGATCAGCAACCGGCAACACATCGGGCCGGCCCAGTGCAAAGATCAGGTACATCTCGGCAGTCCAGCGCCCAATACCCTTGACCTGAATCAATTGCGCAATAATCTCCTCATCGTCAAACTGGGGGAGCGCATCGAGCCTTACAACGCCATCAGCAACTTTCACCGCCAAGTCGAGCACATAGCGAGCCTTCTGGTTCGACAAACCAACCGATCGCAAAAGCTCGGGCGTAAAGGCCAGCAACGCTTGCGGCGTCAAGTCGCCAACCGTCAAAACCAGCCGGTTCATAATCGCCGCCGCTGCCTTGACCGAGATCTGCTGCGAGACAATCGCATCGACAAGCGTTGCGAAACCCTGCGCCTCGGGTTCGAGCGTGAAAGGGCCAACCTGTTCGATAATGTCGACCAATGGACCGCTCAGCCCGCGTAAATGAGCCACAGCGCGTTCAGGATCAAACGTTTGCATGAAAGGTTCAAACCTAGCAGTACAAAAAACAACGATACACCAAGATACCACAGATTGGCGCAAGGGCTGCGTCAATCATCCTGCAATAGTACACAGATGACGCAAATGGGAGCACAATCGCCGCAGCTCAGCGCCAATCTGTCAGGCGCTTGGCAGCGCGCCTACGATTGATTTTCGACTTTGACGCCGCCCCAAACTGGCGCAGACGACTATTGTTTTGAGTAATAATTTATGGTATGATATGTCCAGCAATCCACTCTCTCCTACCTGCATAAACCTTAGGAGTCAATCTATGCCACGCCGCGATGGTCGCCGGCCTGATCAGTTACGTCCGGTTCGGATCACGCCGGGTGTTGCCCCCTATGCTGAGGGCTCGGCCCTGATCGAGATGGGCGCGACCCATGTACTCTGCACGGCCAGCGTTGAACCAGGCGTGCCGGCATGGCTGCGGGGACAAAAGCGCGGTTGGGTTACAGCAGAATATGCGCTCTTACCACGTTCGACTCTGACCCGCACCCGCCGTGAGCGCAATGGACCCAGCGGGCGTACGCAAGAGATCCAACGCTTGATTGGACGCGCATTGCGTGCAACTGTTGCACTGGAAACCTTAGGCGAACAGACGGTAAACATAGACTGTGACGTGCTCCAGGCCGACGGCGGAACCCGTACTGCTGCGATTACCGGCGGCTATGTCGCCCTTGCGCTGGCGCTGAACCACCTCCACACCAACGGCGTACTAGCCGCAAACCCGCTCCGTTGCGCTGTCGCCGCCGTCAGCGTTGGCATCGTTAGCGGCATAGTCTTGTTGGATCTTGACTATAGTGAAGATAGCAGCGCCGATGTTGATTGCAATATCGTCCAGACCGACACCGGCGCTTTCGTCGAAGTGCAAGGCGCCGCAGAAGGACTGCCCTTTGATCGCGCACAACTGAACAGCTTGCTCGATCTGGCGAGTCAGGGCGTCGCGACACTCTTAGAAGCGCAACACATCGCACTAGGGTAACAATCGATCAAACACCCGATCATCCGCGCAATATTTCGTTTCCCAACGCACTATAATGCCTACAATCAAGATTCACCACCCCAAAGCAACAGGTAGCATGCTATAATATCGACTCAGAAGCAGCAGTATCCAGGATAGAGAGGCCAGCAATGCTGGACGAATTCCAACGGGAGGAAGGGTTACGCCACTTTTATCGCGGGCTGGCCCTTGAACGCGCCAATCGCGTCGTCGAAGCGGTCGAAGAATATCGGCGCGCCATCGCCACCTATCCGTACCTCCGTGAAGCCCACGATGCGCTTGGGTTGTACTATCAGCGCAGCGGCTTGCTGGCTAAAGCCGCCGACGAGTTTCACATCGTCGCCAATCTGGAGGGCGACTTTCTTTCCTACTTTAACTTGGGCTACGTTCTGGTCGAACTGGAACGTTATGAGGAAGCATTAGAGGCTTTCCAGCGCTGCCTGCAACTCGAACCAGACGACTCAGCAACTCACTATGAAATTGGGTTTATCCACTTCTCCCAGGGCGAATTTCGCGCCGCTCTCGATCATCTTCAGCGTCCGCTGCACAGCTACCCAGAGGACTGGGAAGTCCACAACCTATTGGGAAAATGTTATCTTGGGCTGCGCCGCTACGACGAGGCCCTGGCCGGGTTTGGTCGTGCTCTGATGCTGGCGCGGACCACAGCAGCCCAGGCCGAACTGATCGACAATATCGCAACAGTGGAACGGCATCGTGAGTTCCGCAACCTGAGCAGCACCAAAGATCAGCTCTACGCTCAGGATGGGGTCGTCTACCTTGGTTCAGCCCAGGACGACGGCCTCAAAGCCGCCGAAGTGCAAGATTATCATTTCACCTATCCAGACATCGGCACAACCATACAACGCTTGATCGCACTGTGCCAGAGCTATCGTTGGCACTTCAGCGTTGTCGTCGCAGTCGATAAGCTCGCAGAACCTCTGGCATCCGCCCTGAGCCAACTGCTCGACTTGCCGCTACGCCCAATTGCTGATCTGCGCAACGACGACAGCGCTTTGTTAGTTCTGGCCGTTGCGCGCGAAGCCGAATTACTCCTCCTGACTATCGAACGAGCGCCCTGCTCAACGGTCGCATTTTGTCTCGGACTCAACTGGCTGCGGCATAGTCGCATATTCCCCGAATTGATCGGGATTGCCGCCCGCGGCTCCTGCACAGTGCCCTGGGAGCCAGAACTACGCCGTCTCCGCGCCGATGGCGCTCCGCAAGACCAGCTTACGACCTGTATTATCAATGCCACCAGACAAATCCTGCAAGCAGTGCAAGAAACCCCGCTCGATACGAACCTACCCAGTCAAGTACGTTACTACACCCGCAAGCACCGGCGCCTCAACTTCCCCTTACTGATGCACGAACAACTTACCCCTTGAGTCTTTGCGCGGAGGGTTGTCCAAATTCTGCAATGGAACGCAGATAACACCGACAAGCGTAGGTTAATTGATCGGCAGCTCATTTTCGGTTTAGTCACACATCATATCGCTCTCCGCAAGAGAAAGCCAGCGCGGCTTGAAGCCGCGCCTACAGTGCAAGCCCGAACGGTAACATCACATTGGTTGTCCTGAAACCTTGCTTATGGAGAGCGGAACCGCCGATGCACACCGATAAGAGGCAACCGTCCGGTTGCCCCTCCGAACCACAATTACTCGCCACTATCGACGATCGGCTCTTTCCCCCGCACCACACGCTGATGTATGAACATGGCCGTCTAACGCTGATCTATCGGTTATCCCTGCGTATGCGGGGACTATCGGCGTCCTCGTCAACTCACACGAAATCGTGTTATAATATACACGATTTCGTGTGAGTTAAGTGTAGTGAGAAGCCATGATCCAGCTTGGTTTTGCAGTTCGCGTGGTTGGCAAACCAGGGTTGCGCGCTTATGATGGGCGGCGCGAGGCGGCCCATCTAAGCCTGAGCCTGATCTATCTGCGTGACATCCTCGTCTACTTACAGCGGATTAACGTTCACTTTTACCGGATTGCGGCGACGCTTGCACCCACAGCAACGCTGGCCGAGGTGTTGCGCCAGATCGACGATTGCACACCGGAACTGGACATGCTGGCGGCCCAGATCGCGAGACAGGGGTTACGGCTAACCCTTCATCTTGGGCATCACATCGCGCTGGGGGCGCCCGATTCCGAGAAAGCCGCACGCAGCCTGGCCCACATCGAAGCGCAGGCAGCCTTGCTAGAACGGCTCGACGCCGGCCCGGCGCACCGTTCCATGCCGGGTATACTGGTCGCGCATGTTGGCGGCGCCAGCCAGGACCGCAGCAGTTTGGAACGATTTGCCGCGCGCTACCAGGCTCTCTCGGCGCGGGCGCGCACACGGTTTGCGGTCGAACACGACAGCGCCGGGTTCAGCTTGGGCGCGCTGCTCTACTTGCACCAGCGTTGCGGCGTCCCCGTCGTCTTCGACCAACTCCACTGGCAACTGCACAACCCCGAAGCATTACCGCTGGATCTGGCCCTGGGGCTGGCGCTTGCCACCTGGCCCGCTGGCGTACGCCCCGAAGTCCATCTGAGCACCGCCCGCAGCGAGGCGCATCTCATCCCGACCAGCGCCAGGCAGGAGGCGCGGGTGCTGCCGCCCCACCCCGGCCAACACGCCGACTTTGTCGCCGCCGCCGATCTGATCGCCTTGCTGCGCGCTGCGTGCGGCCTCCCCCCGTTCGACCTAATGCTAGAAGCCAAGGCGGGCGATCTGGCGCTTTTGCGGGTCCGCGCCGAGCTGTCCCGGATCGCTCCCGAGTTGGCGACCAAGCTTGACTCGCTGCCTGGGTAGACGAGGTTCGTGGCTGCTTGACTGTTGTCGGTACGGATACGAATCGCACATCACGTCGACTCTCTACCAGAGAATGCCAGCGCGACTACAAGCCGCGCCTACAGTGCAAGCCCGAACGATAACATCACATCGGTTATCCTGAAACCTTGCTTTAGCACGAACCAGGACGCTAATGTGCTAGCGTGCCAATCTGCTAACCTGTCAACACGACACCTGCTAACATTCCAACATATGAACAACTGTTTTTACGTTACGCTGTCAAGCTGTGGTGCCGATGGAACATGCTATAATTGCTGCTTAGATTTGTTCGATCCGCCTGGTCGCTTCACAAACCGGGCTAGTGTTTCGTCTAACATTAAAGATACGAGGAGTTACTGTGAGTCAATCAGGTCGTTCCCGCGGTGGGCCTTCCACCGAACCCAACATTATTCCTGGCGTTATTTCCGCCGTCGTCGTCCTGCTCATTCTGGGATCGCTAGGCGTTTATCTCGCCAACCGCAGCACGAGCCAGGACACTGCGCAGGGCGCCGAAACGTTGCGCCAAACCTACAGCGCGCCGCCGCCCATGACCATCGACCCTGACAAGAAATACACTACAACCATCTCAACCGCGCGCGGTGACATCGTGATCGAACTTCGACCCGATGCCGCCCCGAAGACGGTCAACAACTTCGTCTTCCTGGCACGCGAGGGCTTCTATGACAATTTAACCTTTCACCGGGTGATGGACGGTTTCATGATCCAGGGGGGCGACCCGAACGGCGACGGCACCGGCGGGCCAGGCTATAGGTTCGAGGATGAAGTCACGGACAACCCGCTCATCCACGAGACAGGGGTGATCTCGATGGCCAACTCCGGCCCCGATACCAATGGCAGCCAGTTCTTCATCACCCACGAGCCGCAGCCGCACCTCGATGGTCTACATACCGTCTTTGGCACGGTGCTGAGCGGGCAGGATGTGGTCGACGCCATCCGGCAGGGCGATGTAATGGAACGGGTGACCATCGAGGAGAGCGACGCCTGAGCCAACACGGCGAAGCAAAAATGCGGTCGCCAGGCAATCGGATTGTCTGGCGACCGCATTTTTATGCATGTCGACTCACGATTTCTTACGACCGAACCAACCGCGTTTCTGGGGTTCTTCAAAGGTTTGGCGCAGCTTATCCAGGTCGCTCTGGATCGCATCCGGCGGAGCGTCGCGTTCGCGCGGCGGCGGCGGCGGTTGTTGCGCCGCCAGATCATCCAGCGAAATCCGTTTGCCCGGTTGCAACCGGCCGGTCTCGGGCATCGCTTCCGCCGGCGGAGACGAAAGCAACTGGTCAAGTTCAATCTGGGCGCCGGGCAATATTTCGACGCCAGCCATCTCAGTCGAGTCGCCCACAGGAACAACGCTGCCATTTCGCGAACTACTCGCATCGACAAAAGCGGCTTGCTCTCTGTTGCGGTGTTCCGCTTCAAGCATATCGATATACGGGTTCTTACCCCGCTCGACCCCCAGCGCGACCAGCCATTCCCAAATCTGGAGACAACGCTGCCGTTCATCCTGGGGCAGTTGCAAGGGCCATCCTCGAGCATCGATCACCACACCAAGCGCACTGCCGCTAATCTCAGTAAGGTTCGAACTAACCTCGACCCCTGGCGGATTATTGCCGATTCTGACGCCCGAGGCGGGGCGTAGGGTCAACTGCCCTTTAGCGCCTTGATCTAGGGGTAGCCGCGCAATCTGGCCATGCAGCACCTTGAGCTCCTGGGTATGCCCGCCCAAGACTTGTAGCTTCGCCTCGACCGCGACATCGCCCGGTCGCCCGTCACCAAGCGTGATCACACAGGTTGCCAGCGGCATATTGCGCATCAGGTCGCGATCGAACAGGGTCACAGCCGCATCGGCGTCGAGCATAGCTAACCCGCCACAGGCCGGCGCCAAGCCCAGAACATCCAGGTGCATATGCAAAAGTGACGGGATGCTGGAGGCCGCTGCTCCATTCGCAGTAGTGATCTGTAGGGCATCGAGAACAGTCAGCGCAGCCAGGCCAGGGCGCGGCGCGTGAGCCAGAACGCCGCCACAAGCTAGCACCATATCGTATTCAGGCGCAGCAACCTCGTCGTAGAGCGCTTCCAAAGCCATTGCTAACGCTTCACAGGTTATGGCATGCTCGATCAACAAATCTTCGCGATTGGTTGGGATTACCTGTGGGCGCAACAGCTTATTCAACATCCAACTGGTCAGATCAGTTGCAGTGATGGGAAAGGGAAGCCAGCGCGCCACGTTATCAAGACCCCGTTGGGTCAGAATAGTGCTCAGGCCATAGCCGACGCCACAAACGCCCAACACCGCCAGCATATACGCTCCGGGGGCAGCCAGAAATGCACTGCTGCTCATAGCCCCAACATCAAGAGTCAAGACACGCCGCGATTGGCGTTCGGCGATGAAGCGGGTAAGCAAGCCGGTCGTCCGACAGACCGTCGCGACCGGCGTCTTGCAGAACCGTCGCAGCGCGGTCATACCAGGCAATCGCACCAGCACCTGTTCATCATAGATTCGTTGCAACTCTAGGCTTGCCGGTTCGAGGCGTTCTTGATCGAGAGTAGGGCGTACATTATCGACTACAAAGAGGGGGGCGCGATCAGCGAGCACTTCCAAGATCTTCTCGCGTGCATCGCTGTTTCCAGCATAGATGACTGGTCGAGCCACGGCTTCGAAGCGTGGCTGGCCGCTCTGGTCGAGATTCGGATGTTGCAGGGTCAGGCCAACAATATGAGCCAAGCGGATAAGTGCATCGACAGCGCCACCCTCCAACCCGCCCGCCATCAGCACAACATCGGGCTGCGACTCCAACAAAGCCTGAACCTGACGCTCGATCCAGGATCGGTTATCGCCGCTTACCGGATGCACTGCGGCATCATCCAGGGTCACCACTTGCAACACAGCGGTATAGGTGCTTCGTGCAGCGTGCAAGGCGCTACGCGCCGAAACATCGCCGGCAATCGCGGTAATCACCAGCGAGAGACTACCGGCGGCGCTACTGACAGCGACGAGATGGTTGACACCATCGCGCTCATTCGTCTGCGGCATTAACAATTGGCCTTCGCGCAGCAAAACCCGACCGGTAGCCTCGCTAATATGCGCAGCAGCTTCGAGGATGCCAAAGAGTGCGTTCCGATAGGGCGGTTCGATGCTGCTCAAGGTCTCGGCACGGCCAATCACCCGGCTTTCGCCGTCGACAATATCGACCAAGGTCACGCGGGTTGTGATACAGCCTACTTCGGCAATAAGAACCGCCCCTATCGTTTCTGCCATAGTAGTGTCTCGCAATCCATATCGAAGAATAAGAGGATGTACACGGTGGAGGGTTTTGGGGCGGATAATCGCATCTCTGCGCTACCCTTCGTTGCAAATGGCAACACGGCATACACCCGCATTGAGCCTTTTTATGATAGCAAACCGCTAACCCAATTGACAATAAACTCCAGTCGCTCATTCAGGGCAGTGATGTAGGTGAGCAAAGCGCCAGCGAAGAAAAAACCAAATGCGGCCATCAACAACCATCGACCACATTGCGCACCTATGGCCACAATCCGTCCACGCGGCGTATCACGCGGTATTGTGAAATAGAAATACATCAGGGTCATAATAACGCCCAGCGCAAGGAGCGCCACCGCACCCAACTGGAGCGGACTGGATCCAGCAGGGCGGGCCGTATCGATCAATTGCGGCCACAACGTCCCAACAAATGCTCCCCCGAGGGCCAGCGCCGCCCCAACCCCGAAGAGCAAGCCCAGTGGAATATTCGCCAGCCAAGAAGAAGACTGCCGTCCGATCATACGCGGCAAAAAGAGCAGCGCGAGCACGAATGGCGCCAAACGCATACCTGTTTGAAACGGATCATTCGCATTGGCAAGCAAATCGATAACTGCTGACGTAAGTACCTGGTGATAAACGACAACAAAGGCAAACCCAAGCGACAGCCCAACAAACATATATTGGATAGCGCGAAACAACGGATTATCGCCCAGTATCCGACTGAACACCAGGATGGTCAGCACAATCGGAATCAGACCAATAAGCGTCGGCATTATCATTCACTCCGTGGAGATCGCCGCATGCGGAGCAACGCGCCTATGCCTGCGCCAACAATCAGAAGCGCTACAAAAGCCGCAATTGCAAAATTTTGCCGCCCAGTGTCCTGTGCGATGCTGGCCGTAGTTGCAGTATTTCCCTGGGCAGTATAGGCCAAAGCGCCCTGTTTTCCAGCCAGATGCAAGACGTTGGCGCCACGCAGATAAGGTTGAACCAGCGGTTGGGTTTCAGACGGAATAAGAAAAGCAATCGGCACTTGGGTCGCACGGCTATGGATTTGTTCCATCCAGGCTTGCACATCGAGCGGTTGGTCAGCCATGACCACAATCATTGCGAGATCATCAAGCGTGCTCAACCGTGGCGTGCCGTCGAAATTGGTCGCCAGACCGCTCAGTGTCGCATCGCGGCCCTCAAAGTCCGAGCGGAGCACAGCTCGCAAATCTTGGGCCATACGGCGCAGCGCCAATTCACCGCCTGGACGATAGCCGAGCAATACATAATCTCGTCCGCCCAAGCTGACCCCATCGATCGTTGGGTTATACCCAGCCGCTTGAAGCTCATCGCGCAGATCGAAAGAGAGTAAGGCGCCCTGCGGATCGGTGCTGACCAGCAAGAGCTTGGCCTTGCGCTCAATAAGGTGGGCAGCGACTGCATCTTCAAGCGGCGCAAGCTCGCTACTGCGTTCAGCATCCCACTCATACGCTAACAAAACAACATCCTCATCCGAGAGGCGCTCTATAGCTGCAGCCAGATCCGATGCTCCGGACGCCATCGGCGTCGCTGTCTGCAATGTGCTGGAAAGCTGCGGAAACGCTATACCGGCCAGCACCACAACGATCAACACCACATAGAGAATCCGCTCCAAGCCAATCCGTTCCCAAACCGACAGCGGCGCCGGTTTCGCCTTTGGCGCCGTTTCAGGGTATGGTGCAGCGACTAGACGTTGCAAGAGGGCAATTGCTTCCTGCTGCGCCGGGCTGCGGGTATAGGTTGGTCGTGGCAAAACCGCAACAGAGGTAGCAGTTGCCACAACGGCCTCTTCGCTATCATCATCCTGAATGCCCAGCCGCGAGAGCCAGTCAAGCGCCTGAGTCTCCTCGGTCTGCACAGCCGTCTCTGGTTCAGGCAAACGCAACCAATCGGGTAGATCTGCGCTGCCAAAGAAATCGCCGCTATCTTCATCGTCGCGTTTCGTTCTTGGCGCTGGCGGTTCCGCAGAAGATGCCCATCTAGAAGGCTTGGCCTCCTCGGGCGGCGGAGACGAGCTAGGCGCAGCAACATCTTTCTCGCCCGAAAATCCCGTAGAAGATTGCTCAGGCACAATGGCTTCGCGATCGGCGCCGCGCAACCAGAGGGGCAGACTCTCATCATTGGCGGCGGTTCGGGGCAGCCCCGAACCCTCACGCTCGCTGGCCAGCCAAGGCGGGAGATCGGGCGATGCGGGCGCTTGCTCCGATTCGCTTGACGGCGTTTCCAACCAGGAAGGCATCGCCGACGGTTCAAGCGATGCAGGCAACCCTGGCGATGCGGGCGCATCACCCTTCAACCATTCTGAAACATCTTCATTCGCCGGCGATGCGGGCTGTTCATTTTGTTCATTCTGCTCTTCTGTTGCATCGCGCAACCAGGCCGGCATAGCATCGCTCGCCTCCGGCGGTTGTGGTGCAACCGATGGTTCAGCGTCTGCACTTTGCAACCAGGCTGGTATAGCACTGCCTTCAGACGGCGAGCTTGGCGTCGCTGTCTCGCGATCGGCGTCGCGCAACCAGGCTGGTATCTCCTCGCTGTCGCTTGTCGCGCTGGGCGTTTCCCGATCGGCGTCGCGCAACCAGGCCGGTATCTCCTCGCTGTCGCTTGTCGCGCTGGGCGTTTCC
>JAKSDJ010000455.1 GCA_022360155.1 Chloroflexales bacterium
CAGCTGGAGGTGCTTGACCTGGTGCGCGGGCTTGGGGTGACGACGATCGCCGCGCTGCACGACCTGAACCTGGCCGCGCTCTACTGCGACCAGCTCTACGTGCTGAAGGGCGGTCGAGTGGTGGCAAGCGGGCCGCCCGAGGCGGTGCTGACGCCTGAGCTGATCCGCGCCGTCTACGGCGTACGGGCCGAGGTAGCGCCGCACCCGGCCACCGGGCGCCTGCATGTGGTTTTCCTGCCGCTACGCATTGTGACGGAGGGAGCCGATGGTGGATCGAGATAACCACGCGCTGGCCGACGAGCTCGCTGCCTGCGAGGAGCGGATCTTCCTGGCCGAGCGCGAACTGGAGTTGCTGGGCTGGCTGCCGACAAGCGCGGGGTGGAGCATCCTCGACCGACTATGGCATGAGCGCGAGCGCCAGAGTTGGCTCCTCCGGCGCTGGCGGCGTCGCGACAGTACCAACGAGGACACACGATGATCATCCTGCCGACGACTTACGCTGAGTGGCATCACTGTATCACGGTGACCTGCAAGATCGCATTGACGAAGGCGTATCTCCACCAACGCCTGCAGGCGCTCCGCGACCCGTCCGACCGCATGACCGCCCGCTTCCGCGAGCTGTATGGCGCAGCCCACCTGGAGCGGGTGATTGGCTGGTTCGAGCAAGCTGCCGCTGATCTGACTGAGTGGTGGGCTGGTTTGCCGCCTATGTGATCCTGCTTGGCCTGGGGCTGAACGCTGTCTTCGCCCGGTGAGTGCATGTATCGAACCAACGTACATCAGGAGATCAGCGAGCACACGTCCGGCAAGGTCATTCGTGATCAGCGAAGGGTTTCCAGATGAACCTGCACATCCGCCTGGCAACCATCGATGACATCCCCGCCATACAGGCAGTTGGCGCGGCAGCCTGGCGTGACACGTACCCTGGCCTCGTGCCGGACGGTTATCTCGACGACGGCTTCGCGCGAGCCTGGGCCCGCGATTCGTTCGAGCGCTCGCTCGCCAACCCCCGCATCAGGCTGCTGGTGGCTGAGTACGCAGGCGCCATTGTTGGGATGATCCAACTCGGTTGGCACGACGACGGGATTGCCGACCTCTGGCGACTCTATCTCCTCCGCGAGCAGCGCGGCCGAGGGCTGGGGCGGCGGTTGTGGGAGGCCGTCACCGCTGAATTACCGCCGTTCATCCGCACCTTCCGCACCTCCGTCGTGCGCGGCAACCCGGCCCTGCGCTTCTACCGGCGGCTTGGCTTCGACGTCACGCACGAAGATGACAGTGAGTACGTCGGCTACCAGGTGCCGCTTACCTACATCGAGCGACCAGTACACGGCGCCAACACGCTGTCGCCAACCGACCAGACGCTGGTCGAGCGCGATTACGCAACCAGTGAATTGCACTACAACGCGGTGATGGCGCCGGCCTATCGCGACGCACTGACCCGGCTGGCATTGCCCCGGGGTTCGTGCGGCCTCGACCTCGGCTGCGGGCCGGGCGGGCTACTCCCGCTCCTGGCCGAGCACGTTGGGCCGGAGGGTCGCATCATCGGTGTGGACGTGTCGCGCCCGCACCTCGCCGCTGCACGGAGGCTCGCCGAGCAGCACGGCATCGCGAGTCGCGTACGCCTGAAATGGGTCGACCTGGCGCGGCCGCTGCCCTTCGCTGACAAGATCGTCGACTGGGTCTGGAGCGCCGACGTGCTCTGGCCGGGGCGCGCCCTCGATCCGTTAGCAGCAGTGTGCGAAGCCGCGCGAGTGACACGGCCCAGCGGCAGAGTCGCCGTCTGGTTCATCGCCTGGGAGCGCAGTCTCTTTCTGCCTGGTGAAGCCCAACTCAACGATGCGCTGCGTCGGGCGACCTTCGCGACTATCGATCCGCCCGCGCCGACACCGCTGAGCAGTGAGAGGGCGCTTGGCTGGTTGCGCAGCGCGGGGCTGACCGATCTCCAGCTTTCCGTGCATCCGGTGCTGCTGCGACCACCATTCAGCGCAGCGGCACAGGCGTACTTGGAAGGGTACGTGCTGGCCGAACTCCGCCAGGTGACGCGCGACCATACACCGGAATTGGACGATGCCACGTGGGCGCGGTGGGAACGCCTGCGCGACCCCGAGTCGCCGGACTATCTCTTCACGCAGCCGGACTACTATTGTGTGCAGTTTGGATTGGTAGCGTCGGGCATGCGCTGCGACTCCGGCTGAAAAGGGACGCCGGTGATCGAACGCCCGGCGGATCGGCGCCGGTACATGGCGTTGGCGCACCTACCGCGCCGTTGTGAGCGCTATGCTGCCGCCGACCATCTACCAAACGCACTGGAGACGCTGCACGCAGCACCGATGCCGCACGCCGGCGATGCGCTCTGAAGCGTGCCGCGTTAACAATTCACACTTCATTCTACGGCGGGGTGGGGCTGGGCTATTCCTTCGGCTTCAGCCCTATCCTCGGTGCGGTGGGCTTCAGCCTGCTCGCCGCCCTGGGGATGGGCCTTGTCCAGCGGCGCACCCGCCAGCGCGCCGACACGTTGATCGGGGTGCTCTGGGCGATCGGGATCATCCTGATCGACCTGAACCCGAGCTACAAGGCCGATCTGCTGAGTTACCTGTTCGGCTCGATTCTCGCCGTGCCGACCGGCGATCTCTAGCTGATGCTCGGGCTTGACCTGGTGATCGCGGCCCTGGTGGCGCTGCTCCACAAGGAGCTGCTGGCCCTCTCGTTCGACGAGACCTACACCACGGTGGCCAACGTGCCGGTCGGCGCACTCAGCCTGCTGCTGATCGGGCTGATCGCCCTGACGGTGGTGATGCTGATGCGCGTGGTCGGCCTGATCCTGCTGATCGCGCTGCTGACCATCCCGGCGGCGATTGCGGGCCAGTTCGTGCGCGACATGCGCGCGATGATGCTGCTGGCCGGCGGGCTGGGCATGCTCTTCACTACCCTGGGCCTGTGGCTCTCCTACACGCTGAACCTGACCTCAGGAGCCACGATCATCCTGGTCAGCGCGGCGGCGTTTCTTGTTAGCCTGGGCTTGCGCGCCCTCACTAGCCGCAGCGTTCGCGCGACGGGCGAGTTTGGGGTATAATGCCCCTATGGGCCAACCGCCACCCGACGAAATCCTGGAACTCGCCCGCTCGCAGATCGCCG
>JAKSDJ010000178.1 GCA_022360155.1 Chloroflexales bacterium
CATACCTTTCGCCATAGTTTTGCCACCCACTTGCTCGAAGACGGCTACGACATGCGCACCGTGCAGGAGTTGCTCGGCCACAGTGATGTGAAAACGACCATGATCTACACCCACGTCTTGAATCGCGGCGGACGCGGCGTGCGCAGCCCGCTCGATGATCACGAATAGTGCCTGACGGTACGCGGGAACTTCACGGCGCACCGTCAGGCACTGCGATCGCGGCACGCAATGCCGTCGACGCTGCACCCATCAACCCCAGCATCACGCTGAGGGCTGCGTTGCGAGCGCTCCTCACTCGCACTGCGGCGGCGGCAGTCTCCAAGATCAAGCGTTCTCCGGCGGTCTCTGGTAGGACGATAACACCGCCCGCGTCGCAGAGCTTGTTTGAAAAGCCTCCATCAAGACCTAACAGGTGCGGCATCCGCAGCTCCTTGCATACCCAAACAGACCAAAGCGCCGCACCGGTCAGGTCTGGGGGGCGGGCGCGAACCTTTTCAGCCAGCTTCGTAGAACGAGAGTTCACCGAGACCCAGCGCATCACCACCGCATACCTGGGCTGTGTGAACGGCGGGGCAGGTGCGAAAACGTGCGCAACCCAGGCAGACCCGAACTACGCCGGATTCGCCGAAAACCAGCACCCATTCATTATTCCCTTCAATGCACTTATATTATACCAATTCAATGTGAATACCACGCATGTCACGCGGAATGTCTTCGTCGATTTGGTATAAGACGTGTTCGCATAACGCTCCGTGATATAGCCCTATGATCAGGCACTGCTATTCGCTGCTGTTGTAATCCGGGTCGACCTGGCGGGCGCAGGCGATCGCCTCATTTTCTGTCTGAACGCAGGCCAGATGTTGCTCGGTAAGCGCTTGTGCGTCGCTCAATGTCTGTTCCAGCGCTTCCCCCTGGATTGCTCGGTCGACTGCCTGGTAAAACCAGTACCAATCGATGGGCTGGCTCAGCGGATCGGCCAGCCAAGCTGGTCTGTTCGAGAACTTGAGCATACCTATCATAGACAGCGGTGACCTCCGGCGTCAGGCGGTCGGCGAATGCCGATGCTTGGGCAGCCGAGCGGCGCGCTGGATACTGGGGCCAGATGTTGCTTGGGTCCGCCGCCACAGCGTTCAACCAGCGCCAACACGCCGCCGCCTCAGCCGGTTGGGCGGCAATGAACAGGCCGGCGGCGCGCACACTGCTGTTAAGCGGCTGCTCTGGGTCCAGGGGCGGCGGTGCCAGGGCGGCCCCTGCGACGCCGAGTGTTTGGTTGGCGGCGAGGCCATGCACCAGCCACATCCCAACGCGCCCGGCAGCGATCAGGATGCTGCGACAACGCAGCATGCGTATGCACCTCTCTGTACGGTATCGAGTATAGCGTAGTGTAGGGATTGCTCGTGATTATACCCTAGATCAGTGAGGCGGCGAGGCGATGAGGTGATGGGTGAGCTAAATGAGCCGTCATTTTGCTGCTTGACAAACGATTTGTTTAATTATAAAGTACTCTATAATACAGAGTATTTTATTGAGAGCTACATGGGATTTTTCTTTCGACCGATGCAGAAGCAGGATGCTTTGGTAGTAACTGGGTGGCGTTACGAAGCGCCCTATTCCTTCTATAACGCAGATAGCGACCCTGATGACCTGGCCGAGCTTCTCAACTGCGCGGCGAGCGACTGTGTCTACTATGCAGTTGTCGATGAGGCTGGCAAGCTCGTCGGATTTTTCTGCTTCGACCACAATGTCGATACTGTTGAGATTGGGCTAGGATTACGACCTGATCTCACAGGGCAGGGTATTGGCCGCAGCTTTGTCGTGGCCGGCCTCGCCTTCGCGCAGAAACAGTTCGCACCCGCGCTATTTCGGTTGGCAGTCGCCACGTTCAACGAGCGTGCCATACAAGTCTACAGTGCGCTTGGTTTTCAGAGGGGCAGGATCTTTCTCCAGAACACCAATGGCGGCGAATTTGAGTTTGTGGAGATGACGCGCTATGCTACTAAAATCAACCACGGTAGTCGAACGTAGTGCTGCCTTTAGGCAGCTGGAAAGGTCGCACAGCCGCCTTCAGGCGACACTGCAAGAATCTTTCTGCACTGGTTCTGAAAGTCAATATTCAAAAGGACATAGATTGTAAACAACCGCACGCCTCAAGGCGGCGGCTTTGCGCTGGCGCTGGTAGCAGATTGCCACCATCCGCGCAGTACGGCAGGTTTACGGCTGCCCTGCCAAGCACACGAATGTTCTCAGCAGCGATCGTGTTGGCAAGTCCAGCGAAACCGCACGACAAGCACACAAACGAGGATTGGGTTTTGCGGTTCTCTTTCGCACAATATCCACAAGCTGGACACGTGCGCGAGGTATTCCGAGGGTCTACAAAGTGGACAGCCACACCCGACAACTGCGCCTTGTAGCTGATAAAGCGCCGCAGTTGCGCAAATGCCCAATATGCAATGTGGCGCGCTGCGACCGTCGAGCCCTGACCCGCGTGCGAATATGCGTCAAATCTTCCAACGCTATTGCACGCTTCGTGCGTTTGGCCTTCGCCACGATCTGCTTGCTGAGATTGTGATTGACCCATGTGGCAAACCGCCGCTCTTGTCCTGCAAGCGCACGCAAGCGGCGACGACTGCCCAGCATCCCTTTCTTTTGCAGTTTTTGGCGCAACCGCCGATGGCGATAGCGCACGTTCTTGATCGTGTTCGCTTGGTGGATAACGCCATCGGAATCAGTTGCAATGTTGGTAACACCCAAATCAATACCAACCACGTCGGTTACAGATTGCCTCTCTTCCGTGGCGACTTCCGCGGTCGTGAGCAGGCGCCATTCGCCGCGAACACACACAAGATCGCTTTCGCCAACACGGTTTGCAAGCAACACGCGCTGGCGTTGGCCGCACACAAACGGAATGGTCTGGCGTCCTTGAATAGTCCAGATAGAAACGGCGTCGGTCTTGTAGGAAAGAATGCGGTCATCGAACGCAACTGCGCCAAGTGGTTTGAACGCGCGCTGTGTCTTTGTATCCAACTTGTAAGTGTGTGCAACTTTGGCAATGCAACGTACCACAAGCTGCGCCGAAAGGTTGAATGCATCTTTCGTGTCGTAATAGGTCAACTTGTGGATACCAAACTGCTTGAACTCACGCGTCCTCCACGCCGTTTCGCTTATGGCGTTACAAGCAGCATTGGCGGCATGGAGGGTTTGGCGCAACAAGGCGGCTTGCTGTGGCGTTGGTTGCAGTTTCAGTTGGATGGTCAAGCGCATTTAGGACGCCTTTTGTTGCTCAAGGTAACGTTGGATCGTATCTGCCGAAACAGCGCCGGCACTACCCACATAGTACGAACGACTCCACAACGACGGCAAGCGGCTGCGAAGGTGCGGAAACGCATCACGCAACACCCGTGCCGTGGCGCCTTTCAACTGGTTGGCGATAGGTTGCGGCGCAAGCGTGGGCGGCGCTTGCACGAACAGGTGAACGTGATCAGGCATCACGTCCAACGCGACGATCTCAAGAGAGAGCGCCGCCGCGCGTTCGTGTATGAGTACATGCAGGCGCGCAGCAACCGCGCCCGTCAGTACCTTGCGGCGGTATTTCGGACACCAGACAAAGTGATAGGTCAACGTCGAAACACTGCCGCGAATGGGGCGGTATCGTTCAGCACTCATGTGCGAGATCGTACTACAACAGTAGATAGTTGTCAACAAGCGAAAGGAGGAGCGCGCTTCCTCCGCACGGCTAAAGCCGGCGGTTTCCGCGCGCGTTTTGTATGACTCCCAGACTCGTCAATCCGTCAGCACAAGTTCCGGTGCGGCTGGTCGCCTACGTCGTTGACTGCTCTATCCTTTTCGGCGGGGTGCTTCTCTCGCAGGGGGCGATTGCGGCGCTTGGCCTGAATCCAATCTTGGGTATAATCAACAGCGGGCAGCAGCTTTCGGGCGACCAATTTCATCTGTGGGTCTTTTCCGCTGTGTCGTTGCCCATCTGGTTCTATTTTGCGCTGTTCGAAAGCTCGTCGTGGCAAGCGACGCCTGGCAAGCGCTTGTTGCGACTCAAAGTGACCGATCTTGACGGTGGGCGGATCGGATTGGGGCGGGCGTTGCTGCGCGCAATCGTCCTGCTGATCCCGTTCGAGGTCAACCACGTCGTGCTGTTTCGAGCGGATTTTACTGGCTCAGCGCCATCAGGGCTGACACTCGGCGGGTTCGCCCTGGTCTGGCTCTTACTCGCCGTCTACCTGGCGACGGCGCTGCTGAACCGGCGTGGCCAAAGCATTCACGACCTGGTCGCCCGGACTCAAGTTGGCTCGTCTTCGCACGCCAGCGCGCGCCAATGACGTTAGTTGATACTACAATGGCGCCGCACGCGAAGATTTGCACGTTTGAACGTTAGCATGTTGGAACGTTGGAAGGTTCGATCTGTGTAAATTAGCGCCCATCGGCGGCATCAGCGTGCCATTGCAGGTTGGCAGATTAAGCACGTTTGAACGTTACAGCCTCGTATTCCCCAATTCTCAATTCTGAATTCTCAATTTTCAATTCTTAGCTATCGGTTATCCAGTATGCGCATCCTTCTGCTCTGTCCCTACCCGCCCTACCCGCCCCGCAGCGGCGGCGCCTTGCGAATCTACAACCTGCTTGCCGGCCTAGCTCCTCGCCACGAGCTCTGGTGTCTGACCTTCGCCCCTGACGATGCGGCTGTTGCTGCATTGAAACCCCTGTGTGAATACTGCCGGGTCGTGACGGTGCGGGGCCTTCTGCCGCGCAGCACTACCCAGCGCGCCTGGACAACGTTGACCTCGTCGCTGCCCGATATGGCGTTGCGCAACACCTCGCCGGCCTATGCGGCTGCGCTGCGCCAGTTGCTGTGCGAACAACACTTCGATATTGTCCAAGCCGCGAGCATTGAGATGGCACACTATGGGTTGAGCCTGCGCGACCAGCAATCCGCGAATGGGCGGGTCCGGCGGCCCCATCTCATCCTGGACGAGTTTAACGCCGAATATGTGCTGCAATACCGCGCCGCGCTCACGACGCTACGCTCGCCGCGGCTCAACCCGCGCTCGCTCGCCGCGTCCCCCTACTCGCTCGTCCAGTGGCGCAAGCTCGCCGCCTACGAGCGTCGCCTATTGCGCGCCTACGATTACACCCTCGCCGTCTCGGCGGAAGATCGTCGCGCGCTGCTCAAATTGGACCCCGCCGCCCGGATCGGTATTGTGCCCAATGGCGTCGATTGCGCCTACTTCGACCGCCGCCAGCTCGAAAATCGCCCGAGCATCAAGCCGCAATCGCTTGTCTTTACCGGCACGCTCGACTTTCGCCCCAACGTCGATGCCGTGACCTGGTTTGCCCGCGAGGTCTTGCCCCTGGTGCGCGCACAACAACCAGCAGCCCGCTTTGTAGTGGTGGGTCGTGCGCCGGCGCCGGCTGTGCGCGCCCTTCACGATGGGGTTATGGTTGATGTGATTGGTGAGGTGGCTGACGTGCGTCCGTTTATCGATGGAGCGGCGGCCTACGTCGTGCCGATGCGGATGGGTGGCGGTGTCCGGCTAAAGTTACTGGAAGCCCTCGCGATGCAGGCGCCGGTGGTCAGCACAACGATGGGCGCTGAAGGCGTGGAAGGATTACACGATGGCGCCCAGCTCCTGCTCGCCGATACGCCTGCCGCCTTCGCTGCCGCCGTTCTGCGCTTGCTGGCCGATCCGGCTCTGGGGAGGCAGTTGGGCGCCGCCGGACGCGAGTTGGTGTTGCGTCACTACGATTGGCAGGCAATCGTCCCGCTGCTGGAAAAGATCTATGCCGAGTTGCCCCAGCCCTGAACGATGTACGCAAACGTCGCTTGAGGCGCGACAGTATTACAGCGATCCGACCGCAGGGTGAAACCGTAGCGTCCACTCATCACTTATCACTCATCACTC
>JAKSDJ010000426.1 GCA_022360155.1 Chloroflexales bacterium
GCCAGCGTGCCGCCGATGCCGAACGTCTCATCGTCGGGATGGGCCATAACCGCTAACAACGTTGGTCGCACATCAGCGCTTGGTGATTGTGAATGCAATAGCATAGAGCATTGTCCACTGGTGAGCGTGAACGATGTGATAGACAATCGGTCCGCTTTCACCTTCTAGAGGAGCAAACCTTTGCTATAATAACATAATATGAACCAATCCAATACACCGAAACCCGAACCGCGCCCGCTCGATCTCCAAACATATGCGTTTCAGCGCCTCGCCGTCACTTTCACGCCGATTTCACATCTGCAGCGCGCCCCCTACAGCGGCCCAACTCGCTCACTGGCCATTCGGACGGTCGATAGCGTCGATATCGTTGCGACACTCTTCCCGCGTGGGCAGCAAGATCTGCTAATCATTTGCCATGGCTTTGCCGCAAACCAGCGCTGCCTCGCCATCGTCTGGCTGGCCGAGGCATTGGCTGGGCCTTGGGATGTGCTTACCTTCGATTGGCGCGGCTATGGGCAAAGCGGCGGATTAGCAAGTATGGGCGGAACCGAGGCGCTAGATCTGGCGGCGATGCTCCGCTTCGCCCGAGAGCAGGGTTATCGTCGCGTGGGAGTCATTGGGGAGAGTATGGGTGGCTTGATCACGTTGGCAACGCTTGGCGCCGCTGTAGGCCGACATTTTCCGCATCCTGACCGAGTCGCCACGATTGGCGCGCCAGCCGACTATGCGCTTACGGGGGGAATGCGACCCTATCTGATGCGCAGCATTGCACCGCAGATGTGGGCGCGCCCGTTCGCACCGCTCCTTGGTTTTCGGCTTGGTCCGCTCAATCCGGCTCGCCCGCTAGATGTGGTGAGCCAACTCGATCAGCCGCTGCTCTTGATCCACGGCGCTGCCGATGCTACAGTACCGGTTCAAAATGCCTATGTATTGAAAGAACACGTACCAGCTGCTACTCTGCGAATTTACGAAGGCGTGGACCACAGTATCACCGCAATGCGGGTACAGAGCCCAACGGCGTTGCTTGACGATTTACGCGCCTACTTTGGGGTGATGGTTCAAGCGAGTGCGCCCCATCGTAACCCACAATAATCGACTAACACCACCGATGAGCGCAAGATCGCCAATACTCCAGGCCACTGCACTGCCAAATGGCCCAGGCATCACTAGTCGATCACCCAGCCAGGGCAGCGCTGCTGTCTTGTCATCGAGCACAGTGTTTTTTGAAAGAGGAAGCGCTGATCCAACCTCAACCTGATCTGCCGACATATGAGCTAGCGTTGTCGGACTGATCGGCATTGCCCCTTGGTTAGCGCCCATGACGGCGAAGTTCAAGGCTATACCGAGAGCGACCAGCCAGATACCAGGTAGTTGCCGGTTCAGCCAGCCAAAGATACCGAGGGAAATAATCGTCAATATCAAGAGGAAGAAACGACTCTGGCCAGTAAAAACATGGACAAGTTGGGCCAGTCCGGCTAGGACGACAAGCCTACCTCTGTGCAGCTCAAGCGAAGCAAGGCGACGCCACCCAGCCCGCCCAAAGCAACAGGTGCAGATGAAAAGAATAACGCCCAGTGTTATGGGCAGAACAAGCATTATGCTCCAAGCGAGCTCTTTATAATCGCGTCAAACGTTTCAAAGTGTGGCGCGCCGCCCGCGAGCAGCAGCAGCAAGAGAATACCGATTGCCATAAGACACCGTGCAATGACATGCCTCACCGTATGATTCTTCATACAAGTGTGCTCCTTATGCTAGTACGAGGCGGATAAGTGAAACCGACAGTTCTTTGTAAGGATTTCTTTACGCTACCGCACTATTACCAGTATACCATGGACGAAATATATCAAATAGGGCTGTGGATACTATATCACGCACTGTAGAGAGTGTCAATGATCCAGATGATCATTACATTAACCTTATGAGTTGTTTACAAAGAGTGGACTCTGTAATCGTTAGGTTAAGCCTTCGTCAGCGGTCAATGTCCTATGTCTGTGTGAATAGGGCGCTGGGATGCAGCGGCAGTCTGACACCTGCTCCAGGCAAGAATCCTGGCACGTTGCTCATTTATGTAATACAAACTCCTGCCATCCGAGCGCCCCGACGGCTAAACGCCTCGGCGACTTGTTCGCTCGCAACCGTATTTTATCAGAAAGTCTCGTGCATGTGGCCAAAGCGTAGCACTTAGTGATATACTATAATAACAACCTGAACGCTTGATCACAATCTGGAGACTTTATGCATCTCGGCAAGCAACTAGCCGTAGGCAAGACGAAAATTGTCTTTGCCCATTCTGACGACTCTACACTAGTAGTGCTGCAGCACAAAGACGGCATCACAGCGGGTGATGGTGCGCGGCGCGCTGTCATTCCCGGTAAAGGCGTACTGGCTGGTCGTACAACCGCCAACGTTTTTGCTCTGCTCAATCGGGCCGGGGTCGCCACCCACTTTGTCGCTGCGCCTGAACCAAACCTGACGATTGTGCGACGTTGTGTTATGATTCCGCTGGAAGTGGTTATGCGTCGTCTGGCTACCGGTTCATACCTGCGCCGCCATCCGAGCGCCGCCGAGGGGACACGCTTCGATCCACCCCTTGTCGAGTTCTTCCTCAAGGATGATCAGCATCACGATCCACAGATCACCGAGCAAGAGATTATTGACCAGCAGTTGGCGACGGCGCAAGAAGTCGCTGCCATGGCGGCTTTGGGCAGGCAAGTCTTCGCGATCCTTGAACAAGCTTGGAATGCCCAAGAAGTCACGCTGGCTGATTTGAAGATCGAGTTTGGGCGACCGTGGGCTGCCGCTTCCCAATCGAGCGCATCAGAAACGGCGTCGGCTGCCGTTGACGCCCAATCAACCTCACCGGAGCTGATTGTTGCCGATGTGATCGACAACGATTCGTGGCGAATATGGCCAGGCGGCGAGAAAAGTCGTATGCTCGACAAACAAGTGTATCGCAATGCACAAGAAGTGGACGACGAGTTATTGAAGGACATTCACTCTCGTTATGCGCTTGTTGCTGATATGACGAGTTTGTTTCAAGATTATGAAATTTCGCAAAAATAGCGTATGACGTTGCAGTGTATTTGTTAAAAAATATAAATTTAATCTTGTCTTCTTTACGAATTATATACTTAAGCTAATTTATCGTTCGTTGCGAAGATATAGCAACTCTAATTTGAGTTGTGAAGCCGATGTAGCGCCGCCTTTAGGCGGTGAAGCAGCAACCGCCTGGAGGCGGCACTACGTGAAGTTTACGAATGAGATAGGATTGCTATACTTCACAGAGAGAATTTCTGTTTACCTAAGGCAACGTAATTGCTGAAGCAGAATAATTCGATTTGAAACATACTCAAGTCATAGATATAATATAGAATGTGGATTTAATTGCTATTAATTAGTGCGATAATTTAGGCGTCAATTGCGTTATACTTTGTATAGTCGTCCACCAGGTGGTTCTTGTAAGGAGAATCACGCTGTCGTCCGGTCGTCGTAGAGTCTTACGAACCCAAGCCACTTTCGAACCGAGCAGTCTATGTTACATTTAGCTGAAGACCTGGAAGAAATGTTAGCTGGCGCTCTTGACGAACGCCAGAAGATAGATGTCCTCAACCAACTTGCTTGGGCGATCAAAGATCGCGATCCTCGCCGTGGTCTTGTCCTCAGTCAAACCGCTTATTCCTTGTCTCGCACCGGTTCATTTGTCGGAGAGCCCTATCACCAAGGATTGGGCAAGAGCCTAACCGGGCTTACTGTTCTTAATAAACGTCTAAGCAACTACGACGCAGCTTTGTCTACAGCCTTCGAAGCTATACCAATCCTCGAATGCATTGAAGATATCGACTCGCTGTTGGTCGTTCTCAATGCGATTGGTACGACCTACCGTACGATGGCCGACTACCCCGGAGCGCTGACCTATCATTTCCGAGCGCTACAACTCGCTAGAAAAATCGATAACAAATCACAAGAAGCAAGCACGCTCAACAATATTGGCCTGATCTATAACAAGTCTGGCGACTATTTACAGGAATTGGCCGTCTATCAGCAATCATTGCGGATCTATCAAGAGGTTGGCCATATTCACGGTGAGGCGAGCGTTTATAACAACATTGCTATGGCGTACCTCTCGTCAGGCAACCATCATAGCGCTTTGCTCGCCGCGCAACAGAGCCTGGAACTTGCCCAAGCCATCGGTCACAAGACCCTTGAGGCGAATGTCTTCTGCACCTTGGGCGAAATTTCGACCAGGATGGAAGATTATCAACAGGCGTTGAATTATCTCCAACAGGGTGTCGATACAGCCCGCGCAGTCGGATTGCGCTTTGTTGAGATGTATAGCCTGCTGAATATTGGACGTCTCTACAATCAGCAGCAGCAGTCGTCTGTCGCTCTCCCGTTCCTTCTGCAGGCGCTGGCTATTGCCGAGGAAACTGCCTCCAAAGCCGAATTAGCGCAGTGCCATCAGATCCTGGCGGAAGCCTATAAACAGCAGCATGATTTTGCGGCCTCTCTTTACCATTTTGAACAGTTTCACTCTATTGAAAAAGAGATTTTTAACGATCATTCAGACCAACGCCTGAAAAACTTGCAAATTATTCATAATACTGAGACGGCGGTGCAAGAGGCTGAGCTCTATCAACTGAAAAATGCTGCACTCGAGCAAGAGGTCGCCGAACGCGAGAAAGTCACTGCAGCGCTGGGTGAAAGCGAACGTCGCTATCGAACCATTTATAATACCACGCCGGTTATGTTCCATTCCGTTGATGCTGAGGGCTATATCGTTGATGTGAATGACTACTGGCTGAAAACGATGGCGTATGAGTGCCGAGAAGAGGTGATTGGGCGAAAGACGATAGAGTTTTTAACTGAAGAGTCACGGCAGTTCGCGCTCGAAGTTGGGTTTCCTACCTTCTTCCGCGAGGGGCTTGGCCGCAATGGCTTGCATCAGTTTGTCAAAAAGAATGGCGATGTCATCCAGGTTTTGCTATCGGCAACGGCAGAGCGCGATAACAATGGCAGTGTCGCTCGGTCGCTCACGGCGATGGTCGATGTGACTGATCGCTATTTGGCTGAAAAGAGCCTCAAGACTTCTCAGGCTAATCTGTCTGCGTTGATTGATAGCACGACAGATTTGATCTGGTCGGTGGATCGCAACTATGCTCTCATCACCGTCAATGCCGCTCTGAAGCGACTCTACCGCTCTCTATTTGGGAGTGAGGTTGAGTTAGCGCCCGGCGTCAATATTGTTGCGGTCAGTCCGCCAGACCTAGCCAACGAGTTTCGCAATCATTACAATCATGTATTCAAAGGTGAGCGGTTTACCACCGAATTGACATCTAAGAATATTATCCTGGAGATGACGTTTACTCCAATCGTTACGGAAACAGGCGTCATTACAGGTGCGGCGGTGTTTGCTCGGGATATTACGCAACGAAAACAATCGGAAATCGATCTCCAGCAGGCGAACGAAGCGTTGCGGCGCCGGGTTGCCGAATTGGCGGCGCTCAACCGGATCACGCAGGCGGTCGTAACCCTATCGGACTTGCATTCCATCTTGGAAGCGATTGCGCAGCAGATGACGCAGCTTTTCTCAGCGCGCAGTACGCTAATCCTTCTCCTAAACGCTGAAAAAACGAATCTGACGGTTGCTGTTGACAATGACATTGATCCGAATGCCAGTGACACAACTGCGATCAAGCTCGATATTGATCAAATGCCGATCGCTGCACAGATCCTAGCGACGCAACAGCCTCTCATTATCTCTCAGAAGCAGATCGACGATCTCCCCACTCCCTTCCGCGAAGTTTTACAGGCCAAGGATGGATGCTGCGGGATGCTGGTGCCGTTGCATATGCGCGGTGATCTCATTGGGATTATAACCGTCGTTACCGATCAACCCGAGCGCGCTTATACCATTGCTGAACTCAAACTGGCCGAAACGATCGCTGGCCAGCTTGCTGGCGCTATTGAACACGCCAAGCTGCTCGATGAGACCCAAAAAGCGCGTGAGCTGGCGGAAGCTGCGAACCGGGCGAAAAGCCAGTTTCTTTCGACAATGAGTCACGAACTGCGCACCCCGCTTACGAGTGTGCTGGGATATGTGCAGATCCTCAAGCGTGATCCATCGTTGAGCGAAGGCCAACTGTCCGGTTTGAATATTATTGAACAAAGCGGCGACCATCTGCTGATGTTGCTTAACGATATTCTGGATCTGGCGAAGATCGAAGCCGGTAAGCTAGAGTTGCGTGAGAGCGAAATATGTCTGGCAACCTTTCTTGAGGGTATTAACGAGATTGTTTGTATTCGCGCCCAGAAACAGAACATCTACTTCCGCTTTGAAGTCGTTCCCGCCGAGGCCCAGGATCGTTTGCTTACAACATTCGTCCGCGCTGACGAGAAATGTTTACGCCAAGTGTTGATTAATCTCCTCGGTAACGCGGTCAAGTTTACCCATACCGGCGGAGTGACATTCCGGGTTGGATATGTCGATACCGGCGCTGATCCCGCTCTCGCGTCTGGAAAAAGAGTTTTCCGTTTCCAGATCGAAGATACCGGTATCGGGATCGCCCCGGAAGATCTCAAAACGATTTTTCAACCATTTCAGCAAGTGCATAACTCCATCAACCGCTCGACCGGCACCGGTCTTGGATTGACGATCAGCGTCAACTTGATCGACTTGATGGGGAGTGCGCTGCAAGTAAGCAGCACGCTCAATGAAGGCAGTTCCTTTTGGTTTGATTTGGCGCTGACCGAGGTGAATAACACCTGGCCAGTTGATACTTCGACTGGTCCGTATACCCAACGAATACTGGGTGATGATTCGCTCGCCTGTGCAGATTCTCGCACCCAAATCGTTCCCCCCTCGCCAGAAGATCTGGCAGACTTGCTCGACCTCGCTATTATTGGCGATATTCAAACTTTGCGTCAATGTGTGGACACATTGGAACAGTCCAATGAGCAATTACAGCCGTTTGCGCAAGAAATTCATCAACTGACCCAGGAGTTCCAGATTGATAAAATCCGCGACCTGCTCAAATCGTACTCTCAGAATGGCCATCCATAACGCTCAAATCGAGGTGTAATTATGAAAACCAGAGCAACCATTTTGATTGTTGATGATAGGCCGACAAATCTGGGTGTGCTCTTTGAATGTCTAGACGCTTTTGGCTACAAGGTGCGCGTGGCAAATAGCGGCGAGTCGGCGCTCGAAAGTATTCGTCACACCCCTCCCGACCTGATTCTGCTCGATGTGATGATGCCCGGAATTGATGGTTTTGAGGTGTGTCGGCGCTTGAAAGCCGATAAAGAGTCCCGTGAAATCCCTGTTATTTTTATGACCGCTCTCTCTGAAACGACCGATGAGGTCAGAGGGCTGCGCTTGGGCGCTGTCGATTACATCACCAAGCCGTTTCAGGCCGAGATTGTGCTGGCACGCATCAATACTCAGTTGACTCTACGCAATTTGCAGAAAAAACTCCAAAAGCAAAATGAAGACCTTGACGCCTATGCCCATACCGTAGCGCATGATCTGAAGAATCCCCTGACCGGCATCTTGAGCAGCGTCAATTATGTAACCGGTCATTTTGGCCAAATAGGACCAGAGGAATTAAAAGAGTATTTGCAGGTCATTCAATCCTCCAGCACACGAGCCCTCGCCATCATTGATGAACTGCTGGTTATGGCCAGCGTGCGCCATGGTGAGGTCTCACTCCAAACTCTGGATATGAGCGTGGTTATACAGCATGTCCAGGAGCGCTTGTCGCAAATGCTGGTTCAGTACGATGGCAAGCTGATTGTGCCTAAAACCTGGCCGATAGCGACAGGCTATCCGCCATGGATCGAGGCTGTCTGGTTTAATTATATCTCGAATGGCTTGAAATATGGTGGGAGACCGCCTCACCTGGAGCTTGGTGCGACCCACCAATCTGATGGCATGGTTCGGTTTTGGGTCAGAGACAATGGCTCAGGTTTGTCTCCCGCAGACCAGGCGAAGCTTTTTGCGGAGTTCTCTCGTCTTAACAGCACAAACGAACGCGCTACCGGCCATGGGCTTGGTCTTTCGATTGTGCGGCGGATTGTCGAGAAGCTAGGCGGACAAGTGGGTGTAGAGAGCGAAGTTGGCCAGGGGAGCAGGTTTTTCTTTACCCTGCCGTCTGTATAAGAGCTTGAACAGTCTTTTCAGTGATGCAGTGCGTTTACGAAGCTAGCTGGTCGCGTTCAGCGCTATGGTGGCTTCAGGTTAATACGCCGCTCGCTCGATCTTCCCGGATGGCATCCTCTCATTTCATTGCGGGCAATGCGGCAGGCTCTGCAAATCCTCAACAGCCTGGAGCTTTAAGTATCGGAGCTGTCACAGAACGAAGCCCCAGACCAGCGACAATACAGCTAGGCCGCCGGTAATGCCAGCAACGAAATAGTATTTGTAGGCTCGCCGACGGGTTATGCGCTGCAACTGTTCTTCGCTGCGGTAGCTGATCAGGAAGCGTTGACCCCGGCCGATCGGATGGCGCGTAATCATTGGTGCATTATCGTAGTTAACCAGCGCGCCTAATACATAGATCGGGTGACCAATCGTTAAGGCCCATTCCTCGTGCCAGACCCGTTTTTCGCTTTTTCCCAGCGCCGAAAGCGTTTCGTCATAGCGTTGGTCGGTCTCGCGTAGATCCAACTCGGCCTGGGCGGGGTCGACGAGGATGCGCCCGGTTGTATCGCGGACCCAGAAGGATTTGACACAACGCTCGTCGTGTTCGGTGAATCGGTTCCGCAACACCATCCCGCGCATATTTGCGTCGCGGCGAACCCGCCCCATAGCGACCCGCTCCCAATCTTCGTCCGTGCGGGTATAGCGATAAGCCACGCAGGGTTGTCTGGACATTGGGCTGATCAGGGTCTCATTGCTCTCAACAACACCAACCACCTTACAGATCTGGCCGAAAGCTGCTCCTCCGGCGCGCATCTGCTGGAAGCGATCTTGCACCTGTATGGTGTTAGAGGTCGCAGTAGATTGAATTGCCAGGAGTCGGCTTTCAGTTCGCCAACCAATCACCGCGCATGCCACAGCGCTCATCAGCGATACAGCACTTCCAGCCAAGATCAACCAATCAAGCGTTGTCATCGGAGCGTGGCCTCCTCTGCTATTCGTTATGTATGACGCGAAGTATAGCACGGGTTTGTTTCTTTGTTTCATAGATGAGATCAATGTTCTGGCGTCAAGAACATCAAAAGCCTGTTTCGTCTCTAGAGGATTCGCCTCCTGTCGGTTGGAACAAATGCGCAAGTGGATCTATAATCAAGAAGAGATAGGAGACAGTTGATAGGCCTCAATCCGCAAGAGCGACCACGCTCTTATCGTTGATAGAGAGGGAGGTTGAATATGATCCGAGTGCTCGGCAGTGCGCTGATCTGGTTAGGTCATAAAATACCGTTTATCGCTTCGAACATGCTGGTGATGGTTATTTTGCACGGCAATTCGCGACAGTTTTGGCCGAAGATCCCTCTACTGAGCTTGCGCAACGAAAGTGTGCCTGAACATTGCCGCCTATTGTTTAATACTCTCGCCCTCGTCACCTTGGGTCAGGCGGTCATAGGCCGCTTTCCGCGCGAGCGCTGGTGGCCGCGCGCCGTTGTGTTGGCGGCGCTCCCAGCAGCGCTACCCCTGCTGATCGCATTTGGGGACAAAGTGTTGCGTCTGCGCGACCAGGCCGCTGAGCGCTATAACTTATCGCTTGTGCCGTTGCTGCCAATCGGAGCAACCCTGCTCGAAGATACCTTGGCCAAACAGCGCAGCCAGCAGCAACAGCTTGATCGTGAGTCTGTCTTGGAAAAACTTGAACAGTGAGAGAATCTGCTGGTTGCTCTCTGCGGTATGTTAGACAAGGCTCTGGACAATGTTCCAGTCTGGTATCTGGTATGATGTTATCGATGCGTTCTTATCAACGCATCGCTTCCTGCATCCGCAGCGTATTGTCAAGCTGGAATAGGATGAGCCAAGCCTTGTCGAGAAAAAGAAACACACGTGATGGCCTGATAGACAGCTTAGCGCATACAATGTAACATTGATGCCCTGTAGCGGTGGTTTGTCGATGGCGGCCTCAAACGCAGCACTACGATCCTACTGCCAACAGGAATGCCGGCTATGGCCAATAACTCAATTGTTGATAGCATGTCTCGGATGTTGTTCCAGCAGCAGTTTGAAGCTTTGCGGCAAGAATACATTCAACACCTTGCCGAGCGTGTTACCGCTATCACCCAGCAGTGGCAAGCGGCGCCCCTGGCGGTATATGATTGCGACGCCCTGGATTCACTGCATCGTCAGACGCGCAGCCTTGCTGGTTCAGGCGCTTCGTTGGGGTTTTCCGCCCTAGCTCAGGTTACACATCAACTTGAACAACACTTCAAAGCTGTTCTTGATCAGGCAATACCACCCTCTCCTGAACAGTATCGTCTGATTGCCGCTTGCCTTCAGGAATTGCACCGTACGGCAAACTTGCCCGATGCCGCCTTTGATATAGAGGTTGCTATCGGAAGGCCTGGTTCCGTGTTGCAACACTCTCTCAATGAGAGTAGGCTGATCTATCTTGTCGAAAATAATGCGGTTCAAGCGCAGGAGTTGCACCTGCAAATACAGCAGTTTGGTTATCAGGTGCGCAGCTTCACTCAGCTTGAAGGACTACAGCAAGCTGTTGAGCAGAACCCGCCAGCAGCGATTGTTACCGATATTATTTTCCCCGAGGGAGATCTTGCCGGGATCGAAGCCATCACCACAATTCAGCAAGATCGCAACCAGCCAATTCTGGTGCTCTTTATGTCGGCGCGGGACGATATTACAGCTCGCTTGCAAGCCGTTCGCGCCGGCGGCGCCGCCTACTTTGTCAAACCGCTGGATTTCAGCAGCTTGATCGATAATCTCGATGTGCTCACTTCGCATCGCGCTCCCGAGCCCTATCGTATTCTGATCATCGAAGACGAGCCGGAATTAGCTACGTTCTATGAGCTGACTCTTCATCAAAGCGGTATGGTCACGCGCCTGGTGACCGACCCAATGCAGATCATGCAGCCGTTAAGCGAATTTCAGCCCGATCTGATCCTCATGGATATCTATATGCCGCAGTGTAGCGGGTTAGATCTAGCAAAAGTCATTCGTCAGCAAGAGGCGTACATCAGTATCCCTATCGTCTTTCTCTCGATGGAGACCAACCAGACCAAGCAGTTGGCGGCGATTGATTGGGGCGGCGATGACTCTCTGATCAAGCCAATACCGGCGGAACGTCTGGTTTCGACGGTTGCGGCGCGCGTTCATCGTTCGCGGATTCTGTGCTCATTCATGTTTCGCGACAGTCTGACCGGACTGCTCAACCCTACCCGCATGAAGGAGCATCTGGAGATTGAGGTTGCACGAGCGCGACGGCATCATCTTCCGCTGTCCTTCGCTATGATTGATATCGACCATTTCAAGCGAGTAAATGACTCCTACGGCCATCCGGCGGGCGACCGCGTTTTGAAAAGCCTGTCCCAACTCTTGCAGCAGCGCCGGCGCCGCACCAATATCATCGGTCGCTATGACGGCGAGGAATTTGCTGTTCTGTTGCCCAATACAGATGGCGCCGGCGCCATACACGTGATGAATGAGATTCGTGCCAGTTTTGCAATGGTCCGCCAGCGTGCAAGCAACACTGACTTCTCGGTGATGTTTAGTTGTGGTATTGCCACCTTTCTGTACTGCAATGACGCAACCGCTCTGAACAATGCAGCTGATCAAGCGTTCTACCATGCGAGGCATGAGGGGCGGAACCGTGTGATTTTGGCAAATCACGAGGACTAGCTGTGTCTGATCCGTTCCGTACCCGCCGTCTTACTGCCGCACGCACCGGTATGCCGCAGTGTGGCCTAAGGCCAGGCCAGATCTTGGCGAAACGCTACCGACTCGATGCCTATTTAGGGTTGGGCGGCTTGGCTGTGGTGTTCCAGGCGACCGATCTGCGTAATCGGCAAAGCTTGGCGGTTAAGGCTGTGCGCACCGATCTTGATCCCGCAGCGCATCAGGAAGCGGTCGCTGTTTTGCGCTGGGAAGCTCAGTTGTTGCGGCGGCTTACCCATCCGGCCTTGCCTCGGCTGGCTCGCTTCCACAGCGATAGCGCTTCGACCTGGCTTGCGCGCGACTTGATTGCTGGTCTATCACTTGCGGAGTATGCTGCTCGTGGTCCGTGCTCGCCCCACTTGGTCCATGGGTGGGCGCTGCAGATCTGCGATTTGCTCCGCTACCTGCACACCCAATCTCCTCCGGTAATCTGCGGCGACATCAAGCCAGCCAACTTGGTGTTGCGCCCCGACGGCGCTCTGAGCTGTGTTGACTTGGGCGCGGCCCAGACGCTCACACGTCGTCCGCCGCGTCGTCCGCGCCCGCGCTATGGCACTCCGGGCTATGCGCCGCCGGAGCAATTGGGCAACTGGGGGCATGATGAACGCAGTGATTTGTTCAGTATGGCAGTGGTGTGCTACGAATTACTTCTAGGAGTTGATCCTACAGCCGAGCCGCTACAGTTCGATTTCCAGCGGCTCGATGCCGTTGCACCAATGTTTGCACCGGCTTTGCGCTGGGCGCTGACGCTTGATCCGGCTCGTCGCGTTCCCACCGCATCCGTGTTGCGCTCGACCTTGGCGCCATCGACGCTGGCTGAGCCTTTGTATTTGGGCTATGGCGTTAGTATTGTCACCCAACGCGACTTGCTTGGCGTGGTCGTGCGGCATCCCAAACTGATCGAAAACGCCCTCACGGCAGGGTCTATCGAGCGCTGGCTTGCCCAGCACCCTGAACGCGATCTGGGCGTTCTGTTGCACAATCTGCGAGTTGCTCGGCGGGGGGCGGCGGCGCGCCAACGACCTCTCGATGTGTTCCTCAGCGCCCTCGCACCCTCGGAAGGCGGTGCGATGCTGCGGTCTATCCCCGATTACCTGGTGTTTGGCTCGATCCCGCTCCGTCATTGGCGAGTATGGAGCCGGCCTCTGGTTTTGACTTTACATAATCATGACGCACGCCCATTGCGTTGGGAATTGGAATGTCCCAACCAGACCAGTGCCGAAGTACGTTTGGTGCGTGATGGGCGGATGGTTCGCCAACGCGAAGGCGTTTTGCCGCCGGGCGGTCGCACAAAAATCGAATTGGTGGCTGCGGGAAAATCAGGGCTCCAGCGTGGCCATATAATCCTCCGCTGTGGAACCCATACGACGCATATTCCGTGGGAAGGGACCGCGACGGCGGGCATATCGGTGGGCAATCAATTTGTGGCTCGACTAGACGAACTCGACTTGACCCGCCTCGATCTGCTCCCGGCGCTGGAGGAGTTACTGCATCGCGGCGTGTTGGTTCGCTGGCTGCGTGCGCAGGGTCATCGCGCATTAGCGACCGAGTTGGCCGCAACGCTCAAACACGCGCCGCTTGACGAGTTAACGGCGCGGTTGTTGGTTGGGCGGGTTTTATACCACACAGACCCGGTCCAGTTTCCGTGGTTGCAGCTTTACGGCATCGATCAGCAACCGTTATCGATAGTCGCAGGCAAACTCGTGCAGCAGACGCTCGAACTCGAGAACCGTGGCGCGCATCCGTGTGTTGTCGCGTGGCGTAGCCGCTGCACCTGGGCGCGTGTTGATGGCGCGGCCTACATCATTCCGCCTGGCGGGCGGCAAATCGTCTTGTTCACGCTAACGCCGCCCTCTTCTTTGGCGGCTGGGCTGCAAGCCGCTGCGCTCGAAATCCAAACCGGCAACCTGACGATTCCGGTCACACTCCCGGTGCAGATCGTCACCGAGCGCTGGTGGCAACGCGCCTGGCGTTGGCTTGCCGATAACTGATCTGATTGTTCGTTCTGTTCTTCCGGTCATTTCGATCATGCATAACCAACAAAAATCGTCTTCCCAATGCCTCTCATTCGTCGAAGACCTCGGTTTTGAGCAATATCACCTGCCTTGACATGAATATTGTGCTTGTAAAAGCTATGTGAAATGGTCGAATCAGATAGATTCAATCCGCCACTGGACTCCGAAGATCTTCATGAGACGTTTGGAGTACAGGCACATGGGCACTGTGTGGCGCCACCCGGTAGAAGCAACCCTCCGCAGCTTATCATAGCGGAGTGAGCACCCTTCGGTGCGACTCGGCTCCAAAACTCACGCAGTTCAATTGCAGGCGTATCTAGAACACGCCGCGCGAAATGTATTGCCGCTGAAAGGAGTGTTACATCATGTTCAAGCGTGTTCGTCTATTGTTCGGTTTGTTGGTTCTGATGCTCGCAACAACGGGGATGGCTGCGGCTGCACCACGTGTGTTTATTGCTGAAGCAGACGGGACACAGGAAGTTCCCGCAGTAGAGACATCTGCGCAAGGGGCCGCCGTGTTCGTCCTAAGCGATGATGGCGAATCCTTAGGCTACCGAGTCTGGGTGATTGGTCTAGAGGATGTCCGCTTCGCCCACATTCACCTGGCGCCCGAAGGCGCGAATGGGCCGGTGGTTGCGTTCCTGCGGCGTGACCGGGTCGATGGGCCGGTCAGGGGCAAGTATGCCGAAGGTATCCTTACCGCCGCCGATCTGGTCGGTCCGCTGGCTGGCAAATCGGTGAGCGATCTGGTAGCAGAGATAAAGGCCGGCAATACGTATATCAACATCCACACCGACGCATTCCCGCCAGGCGAACTGCGTGGACAAATTCGGGTCCGGTAGGATTGCCAATGCGGCTTGGAATGGCGACTTTGTGGTCGTTCCAAGCCGTAACAACTCATTCGCGTTATCTTCTCATCCTTATCTTCTCATCCTCGGATCGCTTCGCTTGCTGAACCTCTTCGCTCCATACATACCTTCGAAGTCTTCTGTTGCGCTATCATTATCATTGCTCGGAGCAGTTGCATCGTTCATTGTCAAGCAGTTGAGCGAAGAGCATTGATCAGCTCTCATAACACAACGAACCATGTCATTCTGAACCCTTCGGCGAGCCGATTCTGAGCGTAGTCGAAGGGCTCAGGACCGGCACAGTGAAGAACCCCGCGCCAACGGGTGTGACGGAGCTTGTCCTGAACAGGATGAA
>JAKSDJ010000003.1 GCA_022360155.1 Chloroflexales bacterium
CCGTACGTGCTGCGGGTGGGGCCGTAGACGATGTGGTGCAGTTTGTTTTTGTTGGTGATGCGCTCGTTCCACGCGACCTGTGCGCAGGAGGCGGCCGCCGCATTGAATGCCGCCGCCGTGGACCGAATGGCGGTTGCGGCGTCAGCGTCAAGCGACAATTTACAGCATACAGTTCGCGTGGAGCGTGTCTGTATCATGGAGCAAGTCTACCACAATCCGAACGCCTGTGCAAGCGGGCGCTGAAGCGGGCTGAAGCGGGGCGCTCCGCCCAGGGCTGAAGCTCCTGGGTTTCCGCGCCTGAAGGCAAGCATTTATGACACGACAGCTCAGCGCTGATCGCTATATAATGGAAGAGCGCGTAGGTTTCCCGCGTAAAAACCGCTGTCACTCCGAAAGGAGCATGGCGCCGCTTACGCTGGGAGAGCCAGGAGTATGAACGGAGGTGCGAACATGACGATGAGTGAAGGCGAATTTACCATCCCAACCTACATCTTTCTCAAACCCGATCAACGCCGCAAACTGGAGATTCTGGTCCGTGATCAAGGGCTCGATCTGCCCAGTGTGTTGAGCGAATTGCTCGTCGATTATCTGAATGCCCTTCCCGATCCTTCTATGCCTGCGGAGCCAATTGCGAATGATGACCGCAAAGCGCTAATACGCCAGCGTCGTGGTGAACTCCAGCGTCTCCGCGTGCGCCTGAAGATGGCGGATGAGCCGCAGCCTTCCTGGGTCACCCAGTATATCGCGGATTTGGAAGCGGAGATAGCGCGTTTGGAACGGGGCGAATAGTGGCGCGGACCCGTCTTGATCAACTCCTCGTCGAGCGTGGTCTTGCCGAGAGCCGCAATCGTGCTCAGGCGCTCATTCTGGCTGGTTCCGTGCGAGTCAACGACCAGGTCCAAACCAAACCGGGCGCGGCAGTGGACGCGGCGTGTACCATCACGGTGGCGACGCCGCTGCCCTATGCGAGCCGTGGCGGCTACAAACTGGCCCACGCCCTTGACACATTCGGGCTGAGTCCGGCTGGTTTGATCGCGTTGGATGTTGGCGCTTCGACCGGCGGATTTACCGATGTGTTGCTCCAGCGCGGCGCGGCACGGGTCTACGCGGTCGATGTCGGCTATGGCCTGCTCGACTGGCGGCTGCGCCAAAACCAACGAGTCGTTGTGTTAGAGCGAACCAATATTCGCTACCTCGAAGCCCTGTCCCCTGACCAGACGACAGATCAGCGCAGCGGCCCACTCCTTGTGCAGTGTGCGACGATCGATGTTTCATTCATCTCGCTCAAACTAGTGTTGCCGGCGGTGCAGCGCCTGATCACGCCTGATGCCTGGGTTGTTGCGTTGATCAAGCCGCAGTTCGAAGCCGGACCGGAGCACGTTAACCGGAAGGGCGTCGTGCGCGATCCCGCAGCGCACCGCGGCGTCTTGTGCGAGGTGTTGGATGTTGCGGCGGAGTTGAATGTGACGCCCTGCGGTCTGGCTCGTTCGCCGCTCACTGGACCGGCGGGCAATATCGAGTTCCTGGCCTGGCTCCAGCGCGACGGCCCAGCTATGCAGCGCGAAGCAGCAATTGAAGCAGTAATCAGGGGCTGACGAGATGCGGGCAAGGGTGACACATTCAGGTTGTCACCCTTGCTGGTGCCAGACTCAGCGACCGATAATTCGGCTATCGAAGGCCTGCACGGTTACGACCGAAGGGCGCGGCAGCCCCTGCTTGTCCGGCCAGGTGCTGATCGGCTCCTCGAAGGTGCCGCCCTCGCCGGGATGCTGGATCGCAACGAACAAGGCGCGGTTGTCGGGGGTGAACTCTGGCCCACAGATTTCGGAGCCACGGACCGCGGCGAAGAACTGCTTCAGATTGCCGCGCTGTGCACCCTCGGTCGGGACTGCGAAGATGCCGTCGTTGAAGTTAATCGACCGCGCCGCGCCATCAGTGGCAATCCAGAGGTTGCCCGCTAGATCGAAAGTGATATTGTCTGGGTTGGCAATTGGGCTGACCTGGCTCTTATCAAAGCCGGCGAAGTAGGTTGTTGCATCCTCTGAGGGGTTCCCTGCCAGCAAGAAGATTTCCCACGTAAAAGTTGTTGCGGCGTGGTTGTTGCCTGCTTCGCTGATCTCGATGATGTGGCCGTTTGCATTTTTGGGGCGCGGATTGGCAGTATCGACGCCGGGTTGATTTTCGCGCCCCCGCCGGGTATTGTTGGTCAAGACTACATAGACTTTCTTGTTGACCGGGTTGGTCTCAATGTCTTCAGGGCGGTCCATCTTGGTTGCGCCCAGCGCATCGGCGGCCAAGCGGGTTTTGACTAGCACGTCGCCCTGGGAGGTGAAGCCGTTTTCAGCGGTCAGCGGCCCCTGACCGTAGACCAGCGGCAGCCACTCGCCCGAGCCATCATCGTTGAACTTGGCGACGTAGAGCGTGCCCTCGTCGAGCAAGCCGAAATTTGCCTCACGGTTGTCTGGATTGTATGTGCCGGCGCTCACAAATTTATAGACATACTCGAAGCGGGCGTCATCGCCGGTGTAGGCGACGACCTGGCCATTCGGTGCAACCGTGATTGTTGCCGCCTCATGGCGGAATCGACCTAGTGCAGTACGCTTGATTGGCGTGCGTGTTGGATCGTAGGGGTCGATCTCGACCATCCAACCGAAGCGAAAGGCCTCGTTCGATTCCTGCGCTATGTCAAAGCGATTGTGATAGCGCTCCCATTTGCGATCCGAGCCCTCGGACGGCATACCGTAGCGTCGGTGGACGGCATAGCGCGGGTCGCCTTGGGCTAGCCCATCCAGATTCGCGAAATACTGATGGAAGTTCTCTTCAGCGGTGAGCACCGTGCCCCAAGGAGTCTTCCCGCCAGCACAGTTGTTAAGCGTTCCCAACACGGTGCTGCCGGTCGGGTCGGCGTTGGTGCGCAGCCATGGATGGTTCGCCGCCGGGCCGCTGACGGCCATGCCGCTAAAGCCGGTATAACGGCGATTGTAGCGGGAGTTGCGATTGTAGCTCCAGGCGCCATCGGGAGCGCGCTCGATTTCGACCATCGCCATGCCGTGGGCGGCAATCTCGACATCGACCTGGTTGCGGGTTGGATTATCCGTGTCATAGCCGGGGAACATCAACTCAGGGTTGGTGTATTCGTGGTTGACAGCGAGCACCCCGCGGTTGGAAGCGTTCGAGCCGAAGGGCAGCGGGTAGAATCCAACGAAGTCACAGTTGTAGCCAAATTGTCTAGACTGAGCCTCTGCCGTTTGATTCCAGACATCGAACTCCGGCGCATCAGGCGTGAGCGGTTCCCCCCAACGGATCAGGGTGCGCGAATAGTATCCGTCCGATACGACAATCTCGTCAACCTCCGGCGCTGTCGGCGTGACTGCGCCAAAGCGTGGTACAGAGGCAGTTTGGGCCTCGGCAAGCTCTGGCTTGGCGACGACTGTCCCGGCAACAACAACAGTCGAAACAGCAAGACTGCTCTTCAAGAAATCGCGGCGTTGTAGGCGCTGGGCGACGATTTCTTCAAAGGTTTTGCCCCAGCCCGCTTGTGAACGGACTACAAGCTTATCTTTTTCATCCATCCCGCTCATGAGAGACCATCTCCTTCTACAATATACGAACTATACAGATATGACCAAAACTTCTGATACTGCTCACTGGGCATTTATGACGGGTTTGCAGGTTGTGGATCTGCGGCCTTACGCCAGCGCCATACCATTCAACAAAGATCGAGCTATCAGCCTTCAGCATAACCTAAGTCTCAACGCATTCGTGTCGCATATTTCACCAGTGCAGCTAACGATAGCGTGCGTACATGCTAATGTCTGACGGCTAAACGCTGCTCATGTTTGTTCTCGAACGTAGTGTTACATGTTGGAAATGAGATCGCAAGGAGAAAACCTCTGTCAATGCCAGAGAAATTCCTCCCTAAGCTGTCGAAATAGCACAATCCTAGCGACCTTATCGTGCTACCCTCGATCATCCCTGGTTCGTGCATGTAAAGTGTTACGATAGGCAGCTTACGAATGCAAAAGTACTACGATTTGTATCTTGTATCGAAAAAGGCGCTTTCCTCTACCGCATCCTACAATACGACATACCATCACCAAACAGGATGAAACGATAGCTTGTAAAACACAAAGCAGGGCTAATACTATCAGATGTTGTTTAAGAGCGTGTTGGCTTTATGTTAAAGGTATGTAAAACTATATTATTGGGGAGCGAGCGTTGATAGGAACGTCAGTGATTGCCGCGTTGTCTCCCGTCGAGGGTTAGGTAAACGACAAGGCTTTGGTCCGTCTAAGAAGCTGTCTGAAAAGCTATTTGATCAGGAGCGGAGCACAGGTGCGTCGGCATGTGGAGTGCGCAAGCCATGCTTGCGCGCGGCAG
>JAKSDJ010001032.1 GCA_022360155.1 Chloroflexales bacterium
CCAGATAGATGCGTACAATTGCTCAGAGCCAGGCGAGTTTGGCGGTGTTGAATAGGGTAAGGGCAAATGGCCAATCAGGAATGTTTACGACGCCCTTCGCAGCAGCAACTTTTTTGAGAGCTATGTTCTTCCTCCTCGCACTAGAACTAAAACCTTGCATAACGCAAGGTATTGCGCATTGTTCACTAATCAGTGAACGCCAAACGTCTTTACTAAGATATACGAAATGGTGAGGAGCTTTGAATCTTCAGTGCATACGCCCCAAACGGTATGAGGAAGGGATGTAGAGCCTACAGTGAGATGCCAACCCGCTAACCTGCCAGCGCTTCTTAATACGGAAACCACCAATCCTTGCGGTTCGGGTTGAAATCCCAATGGACATGTTTGGTCTCTAGGAACTCTTCCATCCCTTCCTCGCCCAGTTCGCGCGCCCCGCCGCTGAACTTCATGCCGCCAAACGGCCCGGCATCGTTATCGGTGAGCGGGTCGTTGACCCACAACGACCCGGCTTTGACCTCTTCATAATACTGCTTGACTTTGAGCGGATCGTTGGTGTAGAGGTTCGCGCCCAGGCCATAGTCACTGTCGTTCGTCAGCGCAATGGCCTGCTCGAAGTCGCGGTAAGGCATGATCGGTATGGTTGGACCGAACGTCTCCTCGCGCATAATGCGGAAGGAGTGGTCCACATTCACGAGGACTGTCGGCTCATAGAAGAAGCCGCGCTCGAAGGAGGGCGGTCGTTGTCCGCCGGTCAGGATCTGCGCCCCTTTTGTGCGCGCTTCCGCGACATGATCCTCGACCTTGGCGCGGTATTTTTCGCCGACCAGCGGGCCAATATCCGTGCTTGGCTCGATGCCGGGACCGAGCCGCAGCGAACGCACAAAGTCTACCAACCGTTCAATGAACCTCGCCGCAATGCTCTCCTGGACATACACCCGCTCGGTGCTGGTGCAGACTTGCCCGGCATTCAGCAGCGCCGCCCAAGCCACGCCCGGCACAGCAATGTCGAGATCGGCGTCTTCAGCGACGATAAACGCATCCTTGCCGCCCAACTCCAGGTGGGTCTTCTTGACCTGCTCGGCGGCGAGGCGGGCAATCTCACGCCCGGTCGCGAAGCTGCCCGTGAAGGCGATCATCTGTGTGTCCGGGCTAACGACTAACTCACGGCCCACATTGGCATGGCCAGTGACGATATTCAACACGCCAGGCGGCAGGTGGTCGCAGCACTGCTCTGCGAAGAACAAGGCGCTGAGCGGTGTCATCTCGCTGGGTTTGAGGACGACGGTGTTGCCCGTCGCCAGCGCTGGCGCCACCTTCCAGGCCATCAGCAGGATCGGGTAGTTCCAGGGGACGATGCAGGCAACGACGCCATACGGTTCCTTGAGCACCATGGCCAGTTGGCTCGGTTCGACCGAGGGAATGACGCGCCCGCGCGTGTTGCGCTGGAGTTCAGCGTAATAGTCGAAACACGCGGCGCTCCAGCTCATTTCGTCGCGATTCTCGACCAAAGGCTTTCCGCCCTCGCATGTCAACAGTGTAGCCAACGCTTCTGTATGCTCGCGGATCTTTCGGGCGACTTCATGCAGCATCTCAGCTTTCTCATGCGCCGTCGCCTTACGCCAAGATCGGCTAGCGGCGCCAGCGGCGGCGATGGCGCGCCGAGCATCTTCAGCGCCAGCTTGCGGTACGTGGTCAACGACGTCTTCGGTTGCCGGGTCGTGAACCGCGAATGTTTGCCCGCTAGCAGCAGGGACAAACTCGCCATTGATGAGCATGTTCGGCATATGCAAACTCCTCCTCTGGACCTGCTATCTGTGCTTCTAGTACTACTTGCGAGCTAGGCGAATTTCAGGCATGATACCAGATAATCGCCTATACACAACAACTAGTGTTCAAGTGACTGTCTGAGCAGTAGTTGCGTCGGTACGCGGGCCGGCAGAACAAGAGCGGAGGCCGCGCTTTCGCCAGGTGATAGCCTGGTCGTTACTCGCCGGGAGGTGCGTTGCCAATCGCTGCTTCGATATCGCTATGCCTGCGTTGTCAGATGATCGTAAACCGCTTTCCAAAGTTTTGTAAAGGAACACGAATGATGCGTACGAATCATGTAAGAACCAAGCTGCTCGCTGGTAAGCCTACCCTGGGAACCTGGATGACCTTGTCCAGCGCCACATCGGCCCGTGTCCTAGCCCGTGCGGGCTTCGATTGGTTGACGGTCGATATGGAGCATAGTTTCCAGAGCCCCGAGTCGATGGCTCAGATGGTGGCGGTCATTGCCGAATCTCATATGTGCGCACCGTTCGTGCGTGTCCCAGTCAACAGTGTCGAATGGTTCAAGTGGGCGCTTGACGCAGGCGCCTGGGGCGTCATCGTGCCGATGGTGAATTCGCACGCTGAAGCCGAGCAGGCCGTGAGTTGGGCGAAGTACCCGCCCCAGGGTACGCGCAGCATTGGCGGGGCTATCGCCCCTTACAGCTTTGGGGCGGCAACGTGGCAGGAATACGCCAACGCCGCCAACGACGAGATTATGGTTATTCTCCAGATTGAGAGTGCGGCAGGGCTTGCGCATCTCGACGACATCCTCAGCGTGCCGGGCGTCGATGTGGCGTTTGTCGGCCCCAACGACCTCCACGCCCAGTTGGGGCTTGCAGCGCGCAGCGAGAGCGACGAACCGGCTTTTCTCTCCGCCCTAGACCAGATTAAAACCGCTGCACGGCGCTACAACATCCCGCTGGGCATCTACAGCAGCGACGGCGGTGTAGCGGCTGAGCGTATTCGTGAAGGGTTTCAGATGATCTCAATCGAGAACGATCTGTCTATATTAGCCAAGGCAGCAACACAACAGATCGAACTGGCGCGGGAATGAGACGATGATCCCCGCGTGCGCGGGTATAAGGTGGTGTAGGGATGGGGCAAAATTGGCCAGGCATGGTTTCAGGGTAACCAAGATGCCTTTACCATCTGGTTTTCTCTGATGAATTTTGACAATCAACCGCGGTAATTTGACGTAGTGCCGCCTTTAGGCGGTTTCACGGCAGCACAGCCGCCTGAAGGCGACACTACGAGCGCCTTTCCCATGACCGATTGTGATCGTCAAATTTCATTAGGCGGTTCTACGGCAGCCCAACCGCCTACAATGCAGTACGTTGATTCCTCATGCTCTACATCTGTATCATCTGCGGGCGCTCGCTGAGGCGTTGCGATACGCTTCGTCCAGCAACTCCACGATGTAGCGCACTTGAACGTCTTCGCCGCGGCGCTGCAATTGGCCGGCAAGTTGCAGCGCACAGCCGGGATTGCCAGTGGCGATCACTTTGGCGCCGGTCGCCAGGGCATTGTTGACCTTGCGTGCCCCAAGGTGCGCTGCCATGTCGGGCTGGGTGATGTTGTAGATCCCGGCGCTGCCGCAACACAGCGCACTCTCGTGCATCTCCCGCAATTCCAGGCCAGGAATGGCGCTGAGCAGTGTGCGCGGTTGGGTGGTGATCCGCTGGGCGTGGGCCAGGTGGCAGGGCTCCTGGTAGGTCACGCTGATGGGCAATGCTCCCAGGTCGGCCCGGTTTAACTCGATACCGGCCAGGAACTCATGCACATCCTTGATCTTTGCGGAGAAAGCCTCGGCGCGCTTGCGCCACGCCGTGTTGTACAGCATATGCCCATATTCCTTCAGCGTGCTGCCGCAACCCGCCGCATTGACAATAATAGCATCCACACCCAGCCCCTCGAAGGCGACAATGTTGCGCCGCGCCAGCTCGCGCCCGCCATCCATGTCGCCGCCATGTACGTGCAGCGCGCCGCAACAGCCCTGGTCTGGCGGCAGCATCACCTCGCAGCCGTTCTTCTGTAAGACCCTGATGGTTGCGTTGTGAACATCGGCAAAAGCTGTGCTCATAATACAACCGCTGACCAGCGCAACAGTATAGCGGCGCTGGCCGGCCGCCGGGAAGATTTGGCCCTTCGGAATGGTAAAATGCGTACTGATCGGCGGCAGCATCATTTCTGTATCCTGCATCTTCAACAGCTTGAGTATGCCGCTTTTGCGAGCGAACCACTGCCCGCCGCTACGCTGATAGAGCCCCATCGCTTTCGAGAAAACGCGGAATACCCCCATACGCTTGAAGAGCAGGCCAAAGACCACACCCTGCAGCGCCCGCCGCCATAATGGATGCGGCGGGATTTTGGCGCGTAGCTGGTCCATGCCAAGCTGCTCGCCTCCCGTCGTGCGCGGGGCAGCCTGGAGCAACGCTCCCGACTTTGCTTGTTCGATCTGGGTTCGGCTCGCCTCCAGAATGGCGCCATACTGTACGCCGCTAGGACAGACCGCCTCGCAGGCGCGGCAGTTGAGACACTGGCTCATCTGCTCCTGAAAGACCTCGCTGTTCAGGCCGATGCGCCCTTCGTCCACGGCCTTCATGAGATAGATTCGCCCCCGTGGCGAGGACATCTCCAGCCCTGTCTCGCGATAGGTTGGACAGGACGATAGACATAGCCCGCAGTGAACACACGAGTTGATGATATCGGAACTGGGTTTATCTTTATCGCTAAAGCCAATGAGCGGTATATCGCTGACTTGGCGTGTTGAATTCAGGGTTTGGGCGCTCACGTTACTCTCGTTTCTCCTTCCTCTCTACTTGTCTCGACACTCTATGCTCCGCAGCGCTGAGGCGCTGGGCTATACGACAAACCGACCAGGATTGAGCAGGCTCTGGGGGTCGAATTCAGCCTTGATCCGTTGCATCAGGGCCAGGCCAACCGGCGTACGGCCCCAGATCTCCAATTGGGGCTTTAAGGGCTCCGGGCATGCCAGAACCGCCATGTGTGGCCAGCGCGCCAATATATCACGTTGCCATTGGTGCAGCGCTGCTGCTGGGCTGTTCTGTTCATCATCGCGCAGGCGCAGATAGGCGACCCCGCTGAGCGCACGGGCATCGACTTGGAGGGTTAGGCCGTAGCGCATCGCATGATCGGTCGCTTCCTGCAATGCTTGCTGCAATTCAGCGGGAAGGCAGGTCAGTTGGACCAGTATCTCGCTTGGCGTCAGGTACGCGGTCTGGGGCAGGTCGGCGATGTGTGTCCAGAACGCTTCGTGGTGATCATCGCGCAGCACATAAATTGCCAACGCCCCGGCTTGTTCGGCCAGATGAGAAATATCGCGTACTTGCCGCTCTACGGCTGCGGGAAGCCCTTCGGCTAGCACCGCCAATCCCATCGGTTGGCGGCCAAGCAGCGATGATCGCGCAAAGGGTCGGTGCGTCGGGACGGTCGCTTCAGGGTTTTCGCTCTGCAGCGCCTGAAAACTTACATACTCGACGGCGGTGGGGTTCAACTGGCTAGTATGCAGGGTGTCGACCAGGGCAAAGGCAGCGGGCAGCGTGGCGAAGTGGCACCAGACGGTTGACGCCGCGCGCGGGCGCGGAATCAGCTTGAAGTTGGCGCTGGCAATTAACGCCAGCGTGCCCATGCTGCCGAGATAGAGCTTCATCATGTCGAAACCGCTGACGTTCTTCACCACCATGCCCCCCGCCTTGCTGATCCGTCCGGTCGCCTCGACGACTCGGATGCCGATCAGCAAGTCACGCAATGTGCCATAGCCCAGGCGGCGTGGCCCATCACTCGCTGTTGCCAGCACGCCGCCAAGCGTGGCTTGGTGCGGCAGTGACGTGTCCACCGGCAGCATCTGGCCGTTGCGGGCGAGCGTTTCGCGTAGCGCCGCCATCGTGATCCCGGCCTCGACCGAAATGGTCAGATCGGCGGGTTCGTATTCGATCACTCGATTGAGTCGGCTGGTTCGCACCACAAGGTCGACTTGCCCCGGATGATGGCCGCGTGCTTGTTGGCTTCCGCCGCCCCAGGGTACGACCGTTGCCTGCGCGGCAAATGCCGCCGTCAGTGTCTCGGCCAACTCGTCAATATTACCTGGTGCAATGACGAGCCTCGGTATGACGTTCTGCACGGCGTAGGCCGCACACTGCGTCGGGTCTTCAAGCACATATTCGGAGCCGACGATCTCAGCCATCTGGCGGAAGAGTTGGGGTCCAAGCATCATAGTATCTTCCTTGGTCTCGGCATACCGTTGCCTGGTCATGATGACAGAACGGCAGGAACGCCGCCGGTCTTGAGGTCGCTCCACTGTACGCCAGCCCGGCGTAGCGCCGCGAGTTCACCGCAGCCCTTCCCTTTGGGAAAGACCTTCCCCGGATTGAATAGATCGGTCGGGTCGAAACTCTGGTGCAAACTGGCCATCGCCGCCAGGTCGTCGGTGCTGAAGAGCAGGGTCATATAGTCTTGCTTCTCGACACCGATCCCGTGCTCGCCGCTGATCACGCCGCCCTGCTCGATCGAGACCCGCATCACCTCGGTTGCGGCTTCGAGGGCGCGCTGGTTCTGGCTGCGGTTGCGGCGATCGAACAGGATTAGCGGGTGCAGGTTGCCATCGCCAGCGTGAAAGACATTGGCAATTGGCAGGTCGAAGTTTTTGGCAATGTACCCGACCTGATCGAGTGTGTAGGGCAGGCACGTGCGCGGGACTACCGTGTCGACCAGATAGTAGGTCGGCGCCAGGCGACCCATCGCGCCAAAGGCATTCTTCCGCGCCGCCCAGACCTGGTTCTGCTCGGCGGCGTTTCGGGCCGGACGAACTTCCAGCGCGCCATTCCGCTCACAGATCGCGACGATCTCGGTGAGCAGTTCATCCAGGCCGTCCTCAACCCCGTCGACCTCGATCAGCAGCGCCGCACCCGCAGCTTCAGGCAGGCCCAACTTATACATATCGTTGACCGCCTTGATCGCCAGGCGGTCCATAATCTCCAGCGCGGCAGGCAGCAGGCCGCTGGCAACGATCTGCGAGACGGTAGCTGAGGAACTGGCAATATCGGGAAAGAGCGCCAACACCACTCGTACCGCCTCGGGCAGGCGGGTGAGTTTGAGCCACGCTTCGGTCACTAGCCCGATCGTACCCTCGCTGCCGGTGAGCACACCGGTCAAATCGTAGCCCATTGTTGACGGAGTCCCGTCGCCGGTCCAGATCGTCTCGCCCGATGGCAGCACCACTTGAACGCCCAGGACATGGCTGGCGGTGATGCCATATTTGAGACAATGCGGGCCGCCGCTATTGTTGGCGATGTTGCCCCCTACCGTACACGCCTTCTGTGAGGAAGGATCGGGTGCGAATTGATACCCATAGGGCTTGAGATATTGCGACAATTCGAAGTTGATGACGCCAGGCTGGACTCGCACTCGGCTGTTGCGCGTATCGACCTCGAGGATCTTGTCCATCCGCGCCGTGCTGACCACGATGCCGCCGCTCATAGGTGTGGCCCCGCCCGAGAGTCCGGTACCAGCGCCGCGCGGCACGATGGGCATACCCGCGCGGGCTGCCAGCTTGACCACGGTAGCGATCTGCTCGGTGGTCGAGGGTACGACGACGACGTGGGGGTCGTGCGTATCCATAACACAACCGTCGGCGTCGTAGGTGAGTAAGTCCTCAGGGCGGTGGATAACGCTGTGTGGCCCAACAATATGCCGGAGTTCCTCGATGAGTTCGGTCCGATTCATCGCCATCTCCTTAAAAACATTCTGACCTTCCGGCGTACGAATTGCGATAACGTGTAAACGAAGGCAAAAATATGTATTGCAGATCGCGCTCGACAAAATGGCAAACGGTGAATAATAGTATTGTAACATGCAATGCTCGTACTAGTGACGAGAAATATGCAGCGAGCGCCAAGCAAGTGTTCCAGTTGTTCGTTGCGGTCGAACTCTTAGCTATCAGGTGTCAGGCGTCAGCGGTTAGCGAAGCAATGTTCATCGCTGCCAACCTGTCAATCTGCCAACGTGTGAACCTCCTAACCTGCCAACCTGCTAACTGCAATCGAACGCAGATGCCGCTGGTAAACGCTCATGAGCGCAGATCGAAAGTTCAACCTCAACCGTGCGAACGCGTCAACGTGCAAACGTGTCAACGTGTCAATCCCGGTCCTGAACCCTTCGGCTTCGCTCAGGACTGGCGCCGCCGAAGGATGTCAACCTTTAGCGTAAATACTGTTCCTTGATCCGTCGGAGCAGATCGATGTGCGCCTGGGGCGATGCGAGCCCGGCGCCCATGGTGTTAATACCGAGGTGGGTCGCGCCAAGCGCGCGCCATACTTCCACAGTGTTTGCCCATTCGCTTTCGGGAATCTGGCCGACGCTCAAGCGCGCTTCGATGCCAACCGCATCCGCTGGGCGACCGGCGTCAAGCGTATAGGTGCGTAGCCGCTCGATCATTGCCTGGATTTTGGCGTCAGGACTGCCCTGCGGGAACCAGCCATCGCCAAGTTTGCCGCAGCGGCGCAGGGCGATCTCGGCGGAGCCGCCAATCCAGATGGGGATTGGGCGCTGAACCGGCAGTGGGTTGAGGCCAGCCGCGTCGATCTGGTGCCAGCGGCCATGGAAGTTGACAACCGGCTCGGTCCACAGCGCCCGGAGCACCGCGATCTGCTCCTCGCTGCGCGCGCCACGATTCGTGAAGTCTTCGTTGAGCACGTGATATTCGACCTCGTTCCAACCAACGCCAATACCCATCCGCAGCCGACCGCCGCTCAACACATCAACCTCGGCTGCTTGCTTGGCAACGAGCGCGGTCTGGCGTTGCGGCAAAATAATCACGCCGGTGACCAGTTCGATGTGCTGGGTGAGGGCGGCGAAATAGCCATAGAGCACGAAAGGTTCGTGGAACATGTGCTGGTGGGTGTAAGGGCCGCGCCAGCCTGGCCGCTTGGAGATGTCGGCGCCGACAACATGGTCGTAGATCAGGATATGGGTATAGCCCATGGCCTCGACCGCCTGGGCGTAGTCGCGAAGAACCACGGGATCGCTGCCAATTTCAGTCTGAGGAAAAACTACTCCGATACGCATAGTTGACCCTTCCCTTCATATAATCACTGGGGGATTCTGGCTCACCCGAGCCTATTCTAAAACACCTGACATCTTTCAGCAAAAGGCGATGATTCCCGTTGCTTTGAACAGGCCGCCTGAACTGCTTTGGAACATTGCGTGCAGATGAGTCAGCGCTTCTTGTCACGTACCTCGTTATCGCTTGTCACTGGTAGCATTGTTGCCGCTTCGCACGCAAATCGATATGTACGCGAGGAGTATCGTGGCGATGACGATGATGGCGACCCAGAGTGGCGCGAGGATGAGCGGGTCACGCCGCCGCTGCTGATAGAGGTTGCTCAGAAAGTTGTAGAGATCGGCAACGATACATATCGCATTGATACTGCGTCGCAACGCTGGTAGGAGAGTTCAACCCTGCGCTGGAACTCTTTCACTGGCGAGGGCGCCAAGCGCTACCAGGGTTTTGCTGCGAACGACATCGTTACGCTCATTGGCGTTGTTGCCGCAGAGAACGAGGAGCAGGTTGTACATGCGGAGTTTATCTATAGCGGCGCTCGTGCTGACTATATCACCAGCCAGCGCAATACTGCCAGGGTTTTACCCTGGTTTGGTCCGGCTTTTACGGGATTCGGCGGGATTATGATGATCGTCGGCGGGATTACGCTCCTCTACCAAATCTTGAGCCTCTATTGATCGTCTTCAGCATCCTCGTCGATCAGCAGGTGGTGCGAGCTCGGTGAGAGCAAATCATGGCGGTGGGCATAGGCGACTTCGCCTGCCAGATCGTCAGGCGGGATCGCTTCAGCTTCACCCAGATCCATCCGCCAGATCTCCTGCACTGGGCGAAACCCGGCTTGCTCATAGAAGCGTTTGGCGCGACGGTTTGATGCCGTGACATAGAGTTGGATACGTTCGTAGCCGCGTTCATGCGCCCAGGCGGTACCGGCCGCTAAGAGCTGATCGGCGATTGGGCCGCCCCGGAACGCGGGAACAACATAAATTGCCAGCAACTCGGCCCAGTGCCGGTGGCGAAACAGGCGTGAGTCGCTATGTACGCCCATCATAATCAGTCCAACCGGCGTCTCTTTATGCCAGGCGAGCAGGGTCATTCCGTAACCGGTTTCCCGCACATGGTTGAGATGTTCACTCAGCACTCGTTCCCAACCATCGGCCAATGCAAAGCGATGATCAAAGCTGGCATTGAGATTATGGAGTTCACCGAATAACTGGCGCACGGCCCAGTCGTTGTTAGCTTCGGCGTGTCGAATCACAACGAACCGGTCTTGGGTCATATGCATACTCGATTTCTATGGGAATGTTACACGGCTGCCTATCATGCATTATAACATCATACGATTGGTGCGCCGCCCATCGCTGCACCAATAGAAGCCGAGATGCTTCGTGAAGCCGGCCCTGAGTGGACCGAAGGGCTCAGCATGACCCTCTGCTGGTGGGGAAATAATGACTTTATGAACCCTTAGTCAAAACGCAGC
>JAKSDJ010000942.1 GCA_022360155.1 Chloroflexales bacterium
AAGATATCGAGGTTTTACAGCTCTTTGCCGGCCAAGCGGTGATCGCGATCCAGAATGCCGACAACTACACCCGCGCCGAGCGCGGTTTACTCCGTTTTCGCTTGCTGCATCAAGCCGGCAGAGAACTTGGTGAGATCGCCGACCTCGCGGAGTTAGAACGAGCCTATGACATTGTCATCCAGGTCGCTAGGACGTATAGCGACAGTCAGGTAATCATTCGGCGCTATAATGCGGACTCAAGGGAATTAACGCTCGATCGCTATGTCAAAGAGCATCCCATTATTCCAACGCCCCACTTCAAAATCGATGAGGGTCTGAATGGAAGAGTAGCGCGCGAACGAAAAACAAAGGTCATCCCTGATCTATCGCGACTTCCCTTAGGGATACACGCCAAGCTGTCAGGGCCGCTTGAGCGCTCGGTGGTTATCGCACCACTCCTGTTTCGAGGCTATTATTATGGCAATCTAACGCTAATCCATAAAGAGACGAATCGCTTTTTAGATACCGATGTCGAATTGATCGAAGGCCTGGCAATCCAGCTCGCCATCACGATCCACCGGTTGGAGGTAACCCATGCACGCCAGGAGGCAGAGCAGCGGGCCGCTGAAGCCGAAGTGATGAGTTCGATCGGTCAAGTGGCCTTTGAACTTGCACACCGCCTGGACAATAACCTGGGCTTGATCCGTTCGTATAGCAATAATATTCGCCTCGAACTCGAAACCCATGGGCTTGACAACCCCACGATTACAACAAACCTTGATAAAATCGTCCAGGATGTCGGTAAGGTTCTAGCGCTGAGCAAAGGATTAAAGGCCGAATTTAAGAATATCCTTGGTGATACAGCATCACCACAACAGCGAATGGCTGTGCCGGTCAGAGATTTTCTCGAAGAAGTGGTGTATTCCTATCCCAATCGCCTTAACAATATTCAGGTTGTTTTTGAGGTTGTGTCTGATGTATCACCGGTATATATCGCACCGGCTCAGTTCAGACGCATTGTATATAACCTTTATGTCAATGCTCTACAAGCGATGCCCGAAGGAGGAACTATTACCTTCAGGGCTATCAATGCTGGAAGATATGTTGAAATCCAAGTCGCGGACACAGGGGTTGGAATTGCGCCTGCGAACGTACCAAAAATCTTTGATCTCTTCTATACAACAAAGGTCAGCTCTGGTTTCGGCCTCTGGAGCGCCAAACGGTACGTCTTAGAGAACAATGGCGTTCTCACGGCAAACAGCCAGCTTGGCCAAGGAACCGTCTTTAAGCTGTTCTTGCCGCGAGCTGACATAGAGACATAGAAGTGTCTTTGGCATAGTCCATACCATCGAGAAACCAAACATGTTGGTAAAGGGACGAAGATCTATGAGCAGGCAGGGGCGTATCTTGATTGTGGATGACCTGGAAACCTGGCGCAGCGTCCTCGGTGGTACGCTTGAGCGCAGTGGGTTTCATGTCGAGACTGCCACCAGCATCGCTGACGCTCGCGAACGGATGGTCGATAGCTTCTTCCACCTGATTGTCCTCGATATTCGTATGCAGGATAGTGATCAGGATAATGAGGAAGGGATCCAACTGCTTCGCGAGTTGGATCGGTATGGCCTCAACGAGGCGATGAAAGTGATCATCCTCTCGGCCTATGGCACCAAAGAACAGATGCGCACTGCTTTTCGCGATCTTAAAGTAACCGATTTTCTCTCCAAAGACACCTTCGATAACCTAGACTTTCTCAGTCAGGTGCGCCAGATGTTCAACCAGGAGATGCAGATCAACCTTAATCTGGTGACTCACTGGCAGCAAATATCTGGCTCTGAGCAGGCCGTTTTGAACGTCGCAATAGCAGGCACTCGGATTAAGCGTAATACCCCGCAGCATCTGCGCGCCGCAGCTGAACTCGACGATCTGCTCTGCCGCCTATTTTACGAGGCAGAAAGCTTGCTGATTCGTCCACTGACCGCTGGACGCAGCGGTGCCGGCGTGCTCTGGGTTCAACCCTTCTTTACAGCCGGCGGTGGTCAATCCGTCGCCGTGAAATACGGCGACGTTCACGCAATCGAGGAAGAGCAGCGCCGCTTTCGCGCTCACGTCCAGCCTTTTATTGGAGGCGGTCGCAGTACAACCGTGCGTGATGCGCGCCGGACAGCTCAATTGGGCGGGATCGCTTATTCGTTTTTAGGTACTGCCGGTGATCAACTGGAAGACTTCGGTAGTTTTTACCAGCAGGCCGAGCTTCCAGCGATTACCGACATTCTCGAAAGACTTTTCCGCGAGACCTGTGGCGGCTGGTATGCCAACCCCGGTCGCTTACAGCTTTGCAACCTGACTGAGGAATATCAGCAACTGCTCAACTTTACGCCGGAAAAATTGGAGGAAGCCCATATTGAACGCCTCAAGTCGGTGCAGGGCAAACAGAAGCTAACGTTTACAGCCCTGGAAAGCGAGCGTACCTTTGCCAATCCCATTTCGGCAATAGCGGGTCAGGCCCTGTTGCGTTCGACCTATATCTGCACCACTCACGGCGATCTCAACGAGCATAACATCTTGGTTGACCCAAGCGGCCACAGCTGGCTTATTGATTTTTTGCGCACCGGTCCGGGCCATATTTTGCGTGATGTCGCTCTGCTTGACACAAGTGTGCGCTTCCATCTCCTTACCGCCAATGAAGCCACCCTCGCAGAGCGATTCCAGATGGAAGAGGTTCTATGCAAGGCCGAACGCTTTAGCCAGATCGAGCAGCTTCCCACTGAATTACCAAACACCAACCCAAGCCTGGCCAACGCCTATGCAACCACCCTGTCGTTGCGCAAGATTGCGCGCCGCTTAGTGGCCCAGAATACCAGCGATGACATAAGCGAATACTCAATCGCGCTGTTCTATTATGCTGTCAATACCATTCGGTTCTACGGACTGCCGGTTGTACAACGCGAACATGCGTTGCTCAGTGCTAGCCTGTTAGCCGAACGTTTGGGGTTGTGAATACCTATGAGTGAAATCCGAATTCTCGTTGTCGAAGACTCGCCCAACTGGCAGGCCGAACTGCCGCAAATTCTCCAAAGCGTTGGACACAGTATCAAGGTCCATCTGGAGGCCGATTTTGATTCTGCGTGCCAATCAACTGCCGATCAACCCTATGATCTGGCAATTGTAGACCTTGCGCTGCTCGGCGCTACGTCTGAAGGTCAGGATACGGGTCATCTGGGGATGGAGTTGCTGCACGACCTACGCAGCAGTCGGTATAACCGGCATTGTGGTCTGATTGTTCTCACTGGCTACCCGACAACAGCCCGCATCCGTCAGGCGCTGCGCGACTACAATGCTGACGATTTTATTGAGAAGAACGATTTCGACAGCCAGCAGTTCATCGCGGCTGCCCGCACGGCGATCTGTCAATCTCATCTACGCTATGCTGATGCGTCGATCAGAGCACGTTATCGCCTGACGATTCGCTTCAACCAGCATGCACTGCTGGGTTGTGAGTTGACCGGGCCTGATCGGCGTTCGGTGTATGCGGCCCCACATCCAGTGCGATTTGAGACCGCCGATTTAGTGCGGCGCGCTAACAATCTGAACTGGATGATCCTCGAAGGTGGCCCCGAGCGATGGCGTCCTGAAGCGCGTTCAATTGGCGAGCAACTGTATCGAGCGCTCCTCAGCGATCAACGCATTCTCGGTGATCTGAACGGAGTACGGGCGCTGGCAGGCCATCCCAAGCAACTCTTGCTCCGATTAAGCGGATCAGCCGAGGGGCTGGGTGTTCCCTTTGAGCTACTACATGATGGGGATGATTACCTCGGGTTTCAATGCATCGTAACCCGTCGCTGTATCCCTCCTGGGCAACAGCATTTCCGTAAACCTGAACGCTTCCATGCCTTCATCGAGGGCTTGCGGCACCAACACGAAACGTTGCGAGTCTTGATTGTCGGCGCCAATAGCGATGACAACATTCCCGCCGCTGAACAAGAAGCCGAGGAACTGGCGACAGCGATCAGCGTCGATCTCGAGCGGCTTGGAATCAGCGCTAGAGTCACGCTCCTTGTAGGAGCTGAGGCAAGCTATGAAAAGGTAAGCACAAGCCTTCGCGAAGGTAATTATCACATTTTCCACTACGCCGGGCACGGGCGCTACAATGATGTGTTGCCTGAAGTGAGCGGCTTAATACTGCACGACCGGCAGGGGCAATACACCATGACTGCTACTGATCTAAACCTGCTCGTGCGTAATACTGATTTACGAGTTGTCTTTCTGAGCTGCTGTCTAGGTGCCCGTACGTCAACATCGCCGGGTTATGGCGAGTTTCACGGCGCCCTGGACGCTATTGCACGCGCCGATGTGCCAATTGTTGTGGGATATCGATGGTCTGTCAGCGATGAACCGGCGCGATACCTTGCGCTCAACTTCTATGACACGCTCTGGCGAACGTTCTCCCCAGGCGAAGCGCTCTACCATGCCCGCAAGCATGCAGCGCAAGGCAGACAAGGGTTTGATGATGACACCTGGGCAGCGCCAGTTTTAGTGTTGCAGAATGAGTAACGGAGGTGATTATGTCGGAAATAACAAACCCCGAGCAGATAGTTATCATCACGAGAGCGCCTGAAGCGGCGACAGGCGGCGACCACCGCCGGGGCGAATCGGCACCGCCGCACCTGCCCACCCTGGAGACGGTCCACGTTACGAGTCTCCAAAGCCAGGTCACGATCTTCCTTCAGCAGCTCGACCAGGTGATACAGGAGACACCTGAGCAGGTCGGCGGCTTCCGGCTCGAAGAATTCGAGGTGTCTGCAGGGATCGTCGTTGAGGGCAAAGGCGGCGTGCGGCTCGGTCTCATCGCCGAGGCGAGCGGCGGCGTCAATGCCAGCTTTCACTTTGTCTTCAAGCGGGGGTGATTCTTCCCGCAGTTGTGCAACTCTGCGCCAGAGACTCTTCGTTGCTGCGTCCCATGGCGTAGCAAGGCGGCGTTGGGAGCCTAGACGAGTGCCAGCAATTGTTCTGCGCCCCCTGCCTTATAATCCTGCAATAGCACGCAGATAACGCAAATGGGCACGGACACGCCGCAGATCTGGGCCACCCGTCGCTGTTATGCGACGGATGGTCTGTTTCGATACAGCCTGTGCTCCTGCGCCTTCAGAAGGTGGACCAAACACCTGAGTAAAGGCGCATTTTGGGTCTTTGGGATGTGCTGGCCTCTTTCACTCCCTCGTCCTCTTCTCCGCATTAGTAAGGTTGCGCAGCTGCCAGGACTGCGCTAACATGTCGCCATGAACCAGGATGTGGTCCGGCAAATAGCAACTTCACAGCGACAGCGACCAACCCGGCGTTTTGCGCGCTGGGGTGCGCTGCTGCTCTGCCTGATCTCCCTCAGCGCGCTGGGGAGTATCGGTTGGGCGGCGTACATCCCCTGGTCGCTTCCCTATGACGGTTTGATGTGGACTACCACCGGACGCATTACGTCGATTGATCCCGCCGGACCCGCCACACAAACCGGTCTCCAGGTTGGAGATCGGGTAGCGAGCATTGATGGACGGTCGTGGCAACTC
>JAKSDJ010000283.1 GCA_022360155.1 Chloroflexales bacterium
AAAAGAGCGCCGTGAGTAGTAGTCATAGGAGGCGCACACCTCAACTACGTGACGATTGCGGCAATCGTGCAGTTTGGCTGCGGTTGATAGCTGATCGTTTTTACGCGCAAATGGAGCAAATATTGCATTTAGCGGCCCCAAAAAAACGAAAGGTGCGTTACTCTTTAATAGCAGCCTCCCCGCTCACATAGACCTCCTCGATCACCGACAGTGTGGAGGGGCCGCCAGCACGCAGGAACTTACCAATGGATTGATCGCGCTGCACTTTCTGCTGAAAAGCTGGTTCCTGTTGCGCTTCAAGGAGCCGTGCAATCAGGAGCGCTGTAGCTTCCTTCTGAAGAATGCCTGGGCCTTCTACCTGCTCTCGTTGAGCCTGCAGTTTCTGGACCGCATCCTTGAGCAATAGATTACGTTCGGCGACCGACAACATCGCGAGTATCTCCGGCTGCGCCAATAGTATTTGAGTATAGAATAGGCCCCAAGACGCAGAGGAGTCGCCTCGCTCGGACTGGCTGATAATCGCGATAGCATCCATGGTTTGATAGTTCGCGACCAGCACTGCGCCTGCATCACGCCGTTGATACAGCTCAGCAATCCCATTGAATTGACCTGAAACCCGATCATACCCTTGTTGTATGCTGTTAAACAACAATATATCTCCAAGCAAGGGATAGTTAAGCACCGTCTCAACTATCCCAGCCGTTGACATGGCCTTCAAGCGCTCCGGGGGAATTTGAATTGCTGCCACTTTCTGATCATGAGTCTTGAAGCTCTTCCATTCCACTGACCCAGGCTTGATTGGATAATCGTAGCTATCAACCGAAGCAGTGCCATCTTGATTCGCTAGCTGAGGTATCGTGAAGCGTGAACAACCAATCAAGAGGATGGTCATAATAAGTGTTGTGGTGACCAAGTACGGATAATAATTTCTTTGATAAGAGCTCATTACGCGCATATCCCTTTCATCATTCTCACCTGGGCTAACTGGGGATCGTGCAGCATTCGCGGCCCCTTTCCCCACTTCGAACGAAACTTATCGCCACCAGCATCAATTGCTGAATAGTCGTCTTTGGTATAACGTCTTCCCAACGCTGAACGGGCCAGAACATCACACATAAAACCTCACGCTATCATAAAGTGTTAGGTACATTATGCAGCATCCTCTCACTGCCTGAAAACGGCAGAGCATCGCAGACAGAACCTCACGCTATCATAAAGTGTTAGGTGTACTTTGATTTCGCTGATCAAACAGAACATCCGGTAGTGCGACGCAAAGGCCGGTTTCGACTTCCAGAGGGAAACGCCACCGTTTTTTGTCGTGCGTCGGTTACACATACAGTTCATCAATACACTCAACAGCCGCCTGCGAGTCGCATCACTAGGTTCTGCTGACATGTACATACAGGTCGATACTATGTGCCACGGGCGCACAAGGCCCGACCAACAAAGCCTAAGGCCAAAGCAAAGGTGGCTTCAGCACCACACATTCAAGGGCGAAAACGAGATGTATCACTAGTATACGCATCAGCTGTGAAAAAAGTGTGAAATGACAAACTTTGTTACGATTGCAACATCAACCCTGCAATCTTATTTATGCCTTCTAAATGCCATCCAATAAAACCTGAGCACATTGACAGCAGCTGCATTGCACCCGCGCATAATTCAAACGGTTTAATCCTGTCAATCCGCTACTGATGTTCTCGCGAGGGCAGTGCAGACAAGCCAGGAGGAAATCCCTACATATGGCTGCTGCACTGCGCCTCCTCTAACCTCGGTCCCCGCTCTGTGGGGACGAGAGCGGGGAGTACACACGACCGGAGCTGTCGCGGTTATGGCATTGCGTTGCTGCAATACTGCGCTTCCTTGCCAATGACGCGGTAGGGGCAATCCGCTTGCTCGGCAAGATAGAGCACCGCCTCGCGGTTGCGCGTGGTTTCGGCTGGGATTACTTCATCCGGCGGGTAGAAGCCGGGTGGGTTGCTCTTGGGATACAGCTCGAAGGTATAAGCGAAGATCTTATGGACGCCGTAGGCCCAGTCCGTATAGTCGCCATCGGTAATATAGAGATCACTTGACTGCTGTGCCGTATAGCCGTTGCTGTCCGCCATCGCCTGACCCATTGTCGCCAACACGGCGTGGTCATCACTGTTCATGTCGCTCGGTACATCCTCATAGGTGTAGCCATAGGGCCAAAGCACCAACTCGCTGTAGGTATGGAATGTTATCGAGGTAATGATCTGTTGTTTGCCATCAACGACGCGGCTATCGACGAAGTCACGCAGCCGGGCGGTCTCCGGCGCCGAGAAGGGCCAACGCCCTCGATAGGTATCGCTCCAGGGATTAGAACTCGACCCGCCGCAGCAGGCCCAGCGATAGCCGTAATTACGGTTGAGATCGGTGCCGATCGCAAAGAGGCGGCCAGGTTGCCGGTTTTTTCGCCAAGACTGATAACTGCCGTCACTCAGATCATAATCGCCGCCATCGGGATTCAGGTTGAAGACGATGTAGATCTCCCGTCCATCGACAATATCGGTAATCCGCTGATCGCTGCCGTAGTTCTCGGTCAAGAGCCGCAACAGATAGAGCGTCATCTCGACGGTCAGATGTTCGCGGGCGTGATGCAGCCCAATGTAGAGCACTTCGGGTTCGTTCTCATCCACAGCTACGTTGTCGCTGATCTTGACCGCCCACAGTTCCCGCCCTTCGTAGGACAAGCCGATACTGAAGCGGCTAACGATATCGGGATAGGCCGCAGCGACTTCAGTTATCACGGCGCTCATCTCGGCATAGTTGTGGTAATCCGAGTCTTCAGGCGGAAAGTCCTGGGTAACCGACATCTCCTCAGCCGTATAGCCAAGCTGACGGATCTGGCGGACCTCTTGGTCAATCGCGGTGATCACAACATAATCGGCGCCGATCTCGTCGATTGCGGCGCCGGTCCGGGCAATCGCGCTACGTTCTTCGCGCGTGCGGACGTCGCGAACCTCGTAGCTGCGCCGCTCATATGATGGGAGTTGCGGCGTATCAGGGTTCGTTTGGGCACGCTGCTGACCCATAGCAGCCGGGGGGATACTCACGGCAAGAACCAGCAATCCAAGCAGCCACAGTCGTTTCCAAGGGCTTTTCACAGGCTACTCCTTTCTGCAGGAGAACGGATCAAGCAAAAAACATAATAATCATACGCGGCAATGCCAGTATGACAGGAGCGGAGAATGAAAGCTGGAATCGCCTGCACGAGACTGTAAGAGGTTAGTATAAGCGGCACAATGCTACTACATGCTGTCAGGTTTGTCAACGTATGAGTTCGGCGGTGTGATGAGCAGATGATGCGGATGAAACGCGGAGGCGCGGAGGTGATGAGACGCCGAAGCAATGGGCGGGAGACTCCAACAAGCCCAACCCCATCTACATCCAAACCGATCAGGCGTGCTCTGATGAGCTTTGACAATCATAATCGGTTATGGAAAAAGCGCCCGTAGTGCCGCCTTTAGGCGATTTGAAGGCAGCGCAATCACCTGAAAGCGGCACTACGTCAAACGACTGCGGTTGATTGTCAAAGTTCATTAGACGTGGCTGTAAGCCACGCTGGCTTTCTCTTGCGAAGAGAGCCTGAAAGTACGACGAACCACACTTTAGACTCAGCACATATCTGCAGCAATCGTGCGCCCATGTACGTTATCTGTGTTCCATTGCAGGATTTTGCCACAGGCTCGGCAACGCAATCCTAACCTTGACTTTTTCAGATGGTTGTGATGTAATATAAATATCCACAAGTTCTTAGTTGAGCATAGGAACCATACCGTTTGATGGCAGGCCGGTCCGCGGTTCATTCTGGTTTGCTATCAAAACCGGCCAGTGTTGGCTACGAATATCCAATCACGGAGGAGTGTCGTATGGACATCGGCAAAGAGAAACTGCTCTGGATGTATGAGCGCATGCGCTTGATCCGCGAGTTTGAAGAACGGCTCCACACCGATTTTGCGGCCGGAAAGATCCCCGGTTTCGTTCACCTCTACGCTGGCGAAGAAGCAGTTGCTGTGGGCGCTTGCACCCACCTGCGCGACGACGACTTTATCACCAGCACCCACCGCGGCCATGGGCACTGCATCGCCAAAGGCGTTGACATCAACGCGATGATGGCCGAAATCTACGGCAAAGCCACCGGCGCATGCAAGGGCAAAGGCGGCTCGATGCATATCGCCGATGTTGGCAAGGGAATGCTCGGCGCCAACGGCATCGTCGGCGGCGGGCCGCCTATTGCATGCGGCTCCGGCCTAACCGCAAAAGTCAAAGGCACCGACCAGGTGACGATCTGTTTCTTCGGCGACGGCGCCTCGAACCAGGGCACCACCGCCGAGGGGTTGAACCTGGCGGGAATCTGGAAACTCCCCGTGATCTTCATCTGCGAGAACAATGGCTATGCCGAAACGACATCACCCGACTATTCGGTCTCTGGCCGGGACATCGCAGCCCGGGCGCGAGGCTACGGCATGCCCAGCTTGGCGGTCGATGGCCTCGATCTCTTCGCGATCTACGAAGCGGTCGGCGAGGCGGCGGCCCGGGCGCGACGCGGCGAAGGACCAACCTTCATCGAGGCGCAAACCTACCGCTATTTTGGCCATTTCGAGGGCGATACCATCCACTATCGAACTCGCGAAGAGGAGACGCGCTACCGTTCGCGCGATTGCATCGAACGCTTCCGCAGCGCTGTGACAGATCAGGGGCTGCTGACTGCAGCCGACCTCGACGCAATCGACCAGCAAGCCAAAGCCAGCATCGACGAGGCTGTGCGCTTTGCCGACACTAGCCCGCTGCCGACCCAGGCCGATATGCTGACTGATGTTTATGTCAACTTTTCCGAACGCGACCTATGGCCATTCCAACAGGCATTAGCATGACCAGACAACAAGTTAGAAGGTTCGCAGGTTGGGATGTTAGAACGTTATCACGTTTGCAAACTGTAGTGTCCTAACACGCCATCATTCTAACGTTTCAAACGTTCTCAGCGAGGAGATAAAACTATGGCAGAGCGGCAAATCAGCTATCGCGAAGCAATCAACGAAGCGCTGCGCCTGGAGATGAAACGCGACTCGAATGTCATTCTGATGGGCGAAGATGTCACCGGTGCGTCGCAGAGTGATAACCCCGAACATCTCGATGCCTGGGGCGGTGTGATGGGCGTCACCAAGGGCCTGGTCCACGAGTTTGGACGCGAGCGCATACGCGACACGCCCATCACCGAGTCGGCGTTTATGGGCGCCGGCGTTGGGGCGGCAGCGACCGGAATGCGCCCGGTGGTCGAGTTGATGTTCATCGGCTTTTTAGGCGTCTGTCTAGATCAGATCACCAACCAGGCCGCCAAGATGCGCTATATGTTCGGCGGCAAGGCGAAGATCCCCCTGGTCGTCCGCACGATGATCGGGGCCGGTTTTCGCGCGGCTGCCCAACACTCCGACTCGATGTACTCGACATTCGTCCATTTTCCCGGATTAAAAGTTGTCGCCCCCGCTGCCCCCGCCGATGCAAAGGGCTTGCTGGCGGCTGCGATCCGCGACGACGACCCGGTGATCTTTTGCGAGCATAAAGTTCTCTACGATACCAAAGGGCCGGTCCCCGAAGGGGAATACGTTATTCCGCTCGGCAAGGCGGAGATCAAGCGTGAGGGCAGTGATGTGACTATCGTCGCCATCTCGCGCATGGTTCACGTCGCCCTGGAAGCAGCCGGCCAACTGGCCAAGGATGGTATCAGCGCCGAGGTGATCGACCCGCGCACCCTCGCGCCTCTCGACGAAGAGCCAATCCTCAACTCGATCCGCAAAACGGGCCGCCTGGTCGTGGTCGATGAAGACAACCCGCGGTGCAGCGTTGCCACCGATATTGCCACCCTCGCCGCAACCCAAGCTGTCGAATACCTCAACGCACCGGTCAAACTCGTCACGGCGCCACACACGCCTGTGCCGTTCAGCCCGTCATTGGAGGACATCTACGTGCCTACACCCCAGCGCGTTGTCGTCGCCGCCCGCGAGACAATCGCCTGAGTTGAACCACGCAGCGCACAAGGGCGACCTTGCAAGACCGATCTGCATCCCTGCGTGCGCTGCGTTTCTTTATGCTTTCGACATAAAACGGAGATTTCATCGTGGCTGTTGAGATTGTCATGCCCAAATGGGGCTTGAGCATGCAGGAGGGGTTGATCACCCAATGGCTCAAGCAAGAGGGCGAGCCGATCGCAAAAGGCGAAGCCGTGCTGGAGGTCGAAACCGAAAAGATGACCAATGTGGTCGAAGCGCCCGATTCGGGCATTCTGGCGAAAATCCTCTATCCAGCCGGCACGCAAGTCCCTGTCACGCAAACCATCGCCCTGATCACCGCGCCTGGTGAGGCTGTGCCTGAAATTGCCGCCCCCGCCCCTGACGGAGCTGCGGTTGATGCAGCAGCATCGAATGGCGCCGCCGCCGCCCCTGCACCAACCGCGCCACCCACAGCGCCGCCCACTGGCGCTATCCCAGCAATGCCGGCTGCGCGCCGCCTGGCGAAGGAACACAGCATCGACCTGGCAACAATCCAGGGCAGCGGCCCAAATGGCGCCATCACCAAAGAAGATGTCGAACGCGCGCTGGCTGCGCGTGGAACCCAGGCAACGGCTGCTGCACCGACCAAGGCTGGGATTATTCCGGCCACGCCTGTCGCCCGGCGTCTGGCCAAAGAGTGGGGCATAGATCTGGCGACAATCCAGGGCAGCGGCCCAAATGGCGCCATCACCAAAGAAGATGTCGAACGCGCTCGTGAAGCGCGCCCAACCTCTGCGGCGCCCGCGCTGCTTCCGGTACAGAAGGTGTCTTTCTACAGCGATGGCTACCGGCTCGACGGTCTGCTCTACAATCCCAAGAACCTGGCGCCAGGCGAGCGTCGCCCGGCGGTCGTGCTCTGCGTAGGCTACACCTACCTCAAGACGATGGTGATGCCCGACATCGCCAAAGCACTCACGACTGCCGGATATGTAGCGATGGTGTTCGACTATCGCGGCTTCGGCGATAGCGAGGGGCCGCGCGGGCGACTCATCCCCAGCGAGCAAGTTAACGACGCGCGGGCAGCGCTCACTTTCCTGGCCGATCTGCCTCAGGTCGCCCCGGATCGCCTGGCTGCCGCCGGCATCAGTCTGGGCGGATCGAACGCCATCGCCGCAGGCGCACTGGACCAGCGGGTTGGCGCGGTCGTCGCCCTGGAGCCGATGGGCGACGGCGAACGCTGGCTACGCAGCCTGCGGCGGCATTGGGAATGGGAAGAGTTTCAGTCCCGATTGGCCCAGGATCGTTCGCAGCGAGTCCGCACCGGCCAATCGCAGCACGTCGATCCGATGGAGATCGTCCTGCCCGATCCGGGATCGCGGTCGTTCCTGGAGCAGGTCGCTGCCGCCTTCCCGCAGATGAAAGTCGAGCTACCGCTAGAGAGTGCGGCGGCGCTGATCGAGTTCCGCCCCGAAGCGCTGATCAGCCGGTTGAGTCCACGCCCCTGCCTGATCGTCCATGGCGACGCCGATCGCCTCATCCCGCTCAGCGAGTCGCTCAGCCTAGCGGACCACGCCGGTCTCTCCTGTCGACTGGAAATTATCGCCGGGATGGGCCACTTCGACTGGGTAGCGCCGAACAGTCCTGGATTTACTCAGGTGACTGAACTCATTGTCAACTTCTTGCAGGAGGTGTTGCCAACCCACTGATTGCTTGTAACCTAAACGAGTCGCGAATATGCTTAACCCTAACAAGGAGGAGGCGCCATGGGGTATCTACCTGCCGTCATCAGCGCCAACACGCTGAGTAATAGTTTTCTGGGCGACAATATTCAGATCTGTGTTGTAACACGCGATTTTCGTCGTACAATGGAAGGGCTGGTACGGGCGGGCATCGGTCCCTGGCGCGTTTATACATTTGGGCCAGAGAATGTGCAAGAGCTCACGTTCCGCGGCAAGCCGGCCAGTTACTCGATGAAGCTGTGTCTCGCGTTCTCTGGTAGCATGATGTGGGAAATTGTACAACCGCTTACTGGACCCAATTTGTATGAGGAGTTCCTGGAGAAGCATGGCGAGGGCATCCACCACGTTGCTTTTGGCTGCAATGACGCGCCCTGGCAAGAGCGGATCGCCGCCTTCCGCGAGCACGGCTATGAGATGGTTCAATCGGGCATCTGGGAAGGCCGCGTGCCGTATGCATACTTCGATACGGAAGAGGATACCGGCACGATGTTCGAGATCTTCGACATTCCGGCTGACTTCGCGCTGCCAGAGCCGGAAGAGTGGTATCCTGCCTCGCCGCCAGACGCCTCGTGAGACGATGTTGGAACGTTGGAAGGTTAACATCCTTCGGCTGCGCTCAGGACCGGGGGTGGAACGTTACAGGAATGAAGCATGCAAACCTGCCAACCTTATTAACAAAACGTACGCGGTTGCTTTCCAACGCATTGTAGAATCACGCATGAACCCATGGATGACACGCTGGATCGTCTATGGTCGCGTGGCTCCGAGCAATCATTGGGTAGCGTGGGCGCGGCGGAGCCGCGCCCACGCTACCCAAAAGAGGTTCTTCCACCCTGCCGGAGGCGAATCAGGTCGCATCCGGAGGCAGAGTGACTCGTACCACGTCAGTCCTATAATTAACGTATTAAGGAGAATGATTCTATGGCTGAATTCCAACGACATGCCAATTCCACCTGGAAGGGCGATTTGCGCAGCGGCGCCGGCGTCGCCTCGACCGAGAGCGGCGCGCTCCAGAATGCACAAATCACGTTCGTCTCTCGCTTCGAGAATGCTGGCGACAGCAACCCCGAAGAGTTGATTGCCGCCGCTCACGCCGCCTGCTATAGCATGGCCCTGGCTCACGGTCTGAGTCAAGGCGGGCATGTACCCGAATCGATCGATACGAAAGCGACCGTGACGCTGCAGATGGATGATAAAGGTATCAAGATCACCAAAATTCACCTCGAAACCGAGGGTAGAGTGCCCGGAATCGACGCGGCAGCATTCCAAGCCACAGCGGAAGAAACCAAAAAAGCCTGTCCCGTTTCTGCGCTGCTGCTCCCCGGACTGGAAGAACTCACGCTCGAAGCCCGACTCGTAGGATGAGCAGGTCGTTGGGACGTTGGCAGGTTAGCACGTTAGCACGTTGGAATGTGATCGGCCATTTTCATGCATCAATGTGCGCACATAGCCTGGGATGGCCAACGTGTCACCCTGTCAACCTGCGAACCTGCCAACGTTCCAACGTGTCACCCTGTCAACGTATGAAACTGCCAACGTAACAAAACACTATGAGCACAGTAGGCATCATCGCCAATCCCGCTTCGGGGAAAGATATTCGCCGCCTGGTCGCCCACGGCTCGGTATTCGACAACGAAGAGAAGGTCAATATCGTGCGACGGGTGCTGTGCGGCCTCGAAGCCGCCGGGGTCAAGCGGGTGCTGATCATGCCCGATTCATACGGGATCGGCCAACGCGCACTCCATGGGCTGCGGACCAAACTCGAGGCGGCGTTTCTCGCGATGGACCTGTTCTTCACCCAGGAAGACTCGCGGCGGGCGGCGGCGCTGATGGCCGAATCCAACGTGGGATGCATCGTCTCGCTCGGCGGCGACGGCACCAACCGCGTGATCGCCAAGGGCTGCGGCGCAGCTCCCTTGATGCCGATCTCCACCGGCACCAACAACGTCTTCCCATCAATGATCGAAGGCACTATCGCCGGGCTCGCCGCGGGCTTCGTGGCCCGCGGCGTCGCTGCCAGCGCGGTGCATGCCGTGCCACGCATCGACGTCTTCCGCGACGCGGCGGACACGCCCGATGACATCGCCCTGGTCGATGCGGTGGTCTATGCCGAGCGCTTCATCGCCTCGCGGGCCATCTGGGATGGGTCGAAGATCCGCGAGATGGTGTTGACCCGCACCGAGCCGGGGAATATCGGTATGTCGTCCATCGGCGCGCACGCGGTTGCCGGGCAAGCGCCGCCCGGTCACGGGCTTTATCTGCGGGCAGGGTCAGGCGGCTCAACCGTCGTGGCGCCCATTGCGCCGGGCCTGATCCAGGCGATCCGCTTGGCTGAGCACCGCCCGCTGGCGCCTGGCGATGAAGTCGTCATCAGCCACGAACAGCCCTGCGTTCTGGCTCTCGACGGCGAGCGCGAAATCGAATTGCGCCCTGGTTCGTCGCTGCGCCTGCGCATGAACGACCAAGGCCCGCGCGTCGTCGATCCACGCCAGGTCATCGCCTTGGCAGCCCAGGCCGGGATGTTTGAGGTGTAAGCCAAACCGATACACCGCTCACCGTGCCATCGCATCATCGCATCACCGCATCATCAACTCGTCGTCTCGTCGACTCATCGCATCTCAGTTCATCCCCGCGTACGCGGGGACCATGCGTAATATTCGACATGCACTGCGGTGGGCGCCAGTTCATCCCCGCGTACGCGGGGACCATCGCCTCATCACGTAAGGGAGCACTCGATTGATCAGTCTTTTGTGGCGTGACACAGCACCACGCGAACGCTTAAGCCACACCACATGGGAAGATGATCTCACGCTCACACCGCTGGTTCAGGCAATCAGCGGGGGCGGACGCCACGCCAGTTTTACGCGCTCGGTGTTGGTCGGACTGTGTACCGATCCGCAGACAATCACCTATCGCCAGGATGTACTTGCTGACCTGTTGCGCCTGCCGGTGCTGGCGGCGCGACTCGAACAACTTCTCCCCCAATTCGCTAGCCTAGCGCAAAATAGCCGCTGGGCAGAGGAAGGCGGCGTGTTTCAGATCGCGGCCCGCCTCTCCGAACTCGACCTCTATGTCAGTGCAGTGCAAAGCCTGCTGGCCCTGCTGGACGAACAGCAGACCAAACTGCAGGCGACAGGCTGGCTGAACCTGTATGCTCACATGCGAGGCATCAGCGAGTCGGCGGAGTTTCAGTCCCTGGTCAACGAACTGCCTGGGCTGCGGACGCAGATCGAACGGGCCGGCGGCGTAAAACTAGGCATCAACCTCGACACCCAGCTCCGCCCGGAGAGCGCGACCCTCCTGGGTTTTACTGCGAGTCGCTTCAGCGGGCCACACACGCTGTTAGGCCGGCTCTTCGGCGGCGAACGCGAGAGTCAGAGCGGCGTAACACCCCTGCGCCACGCCGACGAACGCCAGACGTTTGGCCCCGACCGCCAGCTCTTTCGCGATCTGAGCCATCTGCTGGAGGAAGTCACAGCGCCGATCGCCGCCATCCTCTCTCGTTGTGTCAAAATCCATTGCGGCGAGATGGCGACGTTAGAACGCGAGCTAGCTTTCTACCTTGGCGCGGCGCGACTGATTGGCGAGTTGCAGCGGGCGGGGCATGCGCTCTGCCGCCCGACGATTGCGCCCCAGCACGAACGGGTCTGCCAAATCGCAGGGGCGTACAACCTTGAGTTGGCGCTGCGCCTGCACCGCCAACCTGCCACGAGCGAAGCAGCGTCCGTCATCGTCCCGAATGATGTCAGATTCGACGGCACTGGGCGCGTCTTCGTTCTTACTGGTCCAAACCGTGGCGGCAAGACCACCTTTACTCGCGCGATTGGGCTGATCCAGGCGCTCAGCCAGGCGGGTCTGCACGTTCCAGGCTGCACCGCGTGGATCAGCCCGGTGGACGCCATCTTTACGCTGTTTCCGGCGGCGGAACGAGCACAGACCGGTATGGGCCGGCTTGACGAGGAGGCCGCACAACTGGCGACGCTCTTCCGTCAGGCAACGCCGCACAGCCTGGTGTTGCTCAACGAGCCGCTGAATAGCACCAGCCCCGCCGAAGCGTTAGGCATCGCCCGCGATGTCTTGTGCGGGCTGCGCATGCTCGGCGTGCGCGCCATCCTGGTAACCCACCTGCATGATCTGGCCCACGAGGCGGAAACGCTCAATACAATGGTGTCAGGCGACAGCCGGATCGGCAGCCTGGTTGCCGGTATCGCCGCCGACAGCGCCGACTCAGCCACGCGCACCTACCGCATTCTGCCCAGCACGCCGGTCAACCGCAGCTACGCCGCTGACATCGCCCTCCAGCATGGGCTGCACCTCGACCAGATTGTCAACACACTGCGAGAGCGAGGGTACAAGTAAGTTCCGCAATCGAACGCAGATGACGCAGCCACACGCAGATCAACGCAGATGTTGGACGGCTATAGATTTATCGCAACTCACTTTGACAAAACCTAAAGCACCGGCAGCGTATTCCATTTTGAACAGAATGGATGAAGACAAATAGGGCTACGGATGATTTTCTGATGCCGGATTTTTGCAAGCTAATCCTGTTAATCCTGTTAGAAGCTGTCTGAAAAGATTCGCGCCCACCCCCAGACCTGGCAAGTGCGGCGTTTCGGTCTGTTGGCGGATGCAGGAAGCTGCGGATATCGCACCTGTCAGGTCTTGATGGAGGCTTTTCAAACAAGCTCTGAGAGCGGTGTTATGGTTGTGCCAGAGCGCGCACATGACGCACCAAAGATCTGATCTTCCGCTTGGAGCCGCGAAGCCCCCGCGTACCGTCCAGCGCTACCCGTGATCATCGAGCGGGCTACGCACCCCGCGTCCGCCTTTGTTGAGGACATGGGTGTAGATCATCGTGGTTTTCACATCGGCGTGGCCGAGGAGTTCCTGGATGGTACGAATGTCGTAGCCATCCTCCAGCAGGTGGGTAGCGAAAGAGTGGCGCCAGGTGTGGCAGGTCACCCGGCTGGTGAAGGCCAGGCGCTGGGTCACGCGCCGGACCGCCTTTTGCAGTCCGCTCTCGTCCATGTGGTGGCGGCGGATCACCCCGCTGCGGGGATCGGTGGAGCGCTGCGGGGAAGGAAAGACATACTGCCAGCGCCATTCCCGTTCGGCGTTGGGGAACTTGCGGGCCAGGGCATCGGGTAAAAAACTGTGCCATAGCCCTGCCGCAGATCGTCCTGGTGCATAACCTGCACCTGCTGCAGGTGTTGCTGAAGCGGAGTAATCAGGCTGGTAGGCAGCATGGTGCGGCGGTCTTTCTGACCCTTGCCATCGCGCACGGTGATCTGGCGATAGGTGAAGTCCAGGTCTTTGACCCGCAGGCGCAAACATTCCAGCAGGCGTAACCCACTGCCATAGAGCAGTTGGGCCATCAGGCGATGCAAGCCACTCAGTTCATCCAGCAGACGGCGTACCTCCTCGCGGCTCAACACCGTGGGGAGGCATGCGGGGCGTTTGACGCGGGTCGCCTGAATGACCGCATCTAACGGCTGGTACAGCACCTCAGCATAGAGAAAGAGCAAGGCATGCAATGCCTGGTTCTGAGTCGAGGCAGCAACCTGTGCGTCAACAGCCAGGTGGGTCAAATAGGACTCCACGTCAGGTACGCCCATCTCTATGGGGTGGCGTTTGTTATGAAACAAAATATAGCGTTTGATCCAGGAAATATACGCCTCTTCCGTGCGTCTGGAGTAGTGTTTGCGGCGCAATGCCTGACGTACCTGGTCGAGCAGGCGGAGTTTGGCTGAGTCCATGCTGATCTTTTCTCCTCTGTATACGACACTGGCTCTTGACCGCATGTAGCGTGCGTGTTAGCATGAATGGACAGTTCGTCCGCGTATCTATACCGTTTTGAGGAGATAGGCGGATACGGGCGCGGTCTAACATTGTTGGAGATAGGCGGAAAGTGGCGGCCTACTTCATGTTATACGGACAAATAAAAGGAGAATGTATTTATGATTGATTTTTCAAAAAAAGTTGCATCTGGTAAGATTGAGAAAAAGAAAGATCCATTAGAAATATATGAAAACCTCGATAGACGGTCAGAAACAGGACCGTTACGTCCTTCTCAAATACAAATTTTAGAAAGTTGGTTCAAAACATATCAGAATAAAAAAAATACAATAATAAAATTACATACCGGTGAAGGAAAAACGCTAATAGGATTGCTGTTATTGCTTTCAAAAATGAACCAAGACAAGGGACCTTCTATGTACTTATGCCCCAATAAATACTTGGTAGAACAAACATGTCTGGAAGCAGAAAAATTTGGGATTCCATATTGTACGATGAGTGGAAGTGATATTCCTGAAGAATTCTTAACATCTCAGAAAATACTCGTAACACATATTCAAAAAGTTTTTAATGGATTATCAGTTTTTGGTATTAAGAGTAAATCAATAAAAGTTGGATCAGTAATACTTGATGATTCACATGCTTGTATAGATAGTATTCGGAGTTCTTTTACAATAAAAATAAATAAAGATGAACCTCTATTCTCAGAGATTGTTTCATTGTTTGAAGATGATTTACGAGAGCAAGGAGAAGGCACTTTTCTAGATATTATTAATAACGATTATAGCTCACTTCTTGCAATTCCATATTGGAGTTGGATTGATAAAACTTCTGAAATTATTACTTTATTATCTAAATGTACTGATA
>JAKSDJ010000302.1 GCA_022360155.1 Chloroflexales bacterium
ACGTTTGCCGGTTCGCAGCATTCACACGTTGGTTAGGTTATTGCTGTGTTTCCGTTGTTATTGCGCTCACGCATATCATCCTAGGGTGATGCGGTAGAAAGTCCAGAGAAAGGGAAAGTAATTGCTCCCGGCATAGGTCAGGTGCGCCTCACACGCCGCGAGAATCGTGTCCGGCGCCGCCGTCAGGGCATGCCCAATTGCGGCTAGCCGCGCATCGCTGGCGCCAGGTTGTTGGTACGCTCGGAGCATATCCCGCAGCGTCGCAATGAGATGATCGGTATGATCCTGGTGCGCCGCACGGTAGGCTGCCAGCGTCTCTTTTGCTTTATGATGGATTCGCGCCATGCGTTTGATGAACATGTCGGCGATATCATCCCGTGTCTGCGCGGTGCGAATCGCCAGGATCGCTGCCAGGAGGGTCGCGCGCTTTGCTGGTTCAAGGGCCGCCATACGTGCGGCATCCAGGGTATTCGCTTCCGCAGCGAAGTGCTTGCGCTTCACATCGGGAACCGCCGTGAGGGCCGGAGCAACATGGGGCAGGGCGGTCAACCATGCCAGGTGATCGAGTAAAGCCTTCAGGTGGGTCAATGTTGGCGTTCCCGGATCGCGCCGCAGGGCATGCCATGCGGTGTGTTTCGTGACGGGATCAACCATCAGGAGTTGCTCCAGCTGCGCACAAAGAGCTGCCGTCAGGGTCGTCTGCACATGCCGGCCTAAAGTAAGCGAAGCTGACACCAGGGGCAACCTGAAATCAGGTATGCTCGTTCGAGCAATGCACCTCATCTTTGCCACAACCTGTCAAGCATTTCTGTTATCACCAAAAGTCTTTCCCCTCCTGTAATCACCTTTCACTGTAAACTTTATCCGCTCAGGCATAGCATGCCGACGGTTCTCTCTGGCTCAAACTGTTGGGTCAAAGCAACATTTGCTGCCGGCATGTTGGGTTCGCCCTTTTACACTTCGCGTTGCGATACCATATGCGCAACGGCTATCACGGGCACCTCGCGGTTGCGCCCTCCCAGTTCGGCCCAGCGGTGAAGGGCTCTGCCGTGGGTTCGCCGTATACTCCCCTGCCAGTCGATTGTCGACTCGGCAGATCGCGCCCGCTGCCGCCCACCCATCAGGGTGCACAGAGGAGGAACGGTTATGAAACGGCTCTGGACCAACGACGACTTGATCGCCCAGTGGACCCTCCAGCCCAGCGAACTGGCGCTGGTGGAACACAAGGAGGGGGCCAACCGGCTGGGCTTCGCCCTCTTGCTCAAGTATTTCCAGATTGATGGGCGATTCCCGCAGCAGAAGCACGATGTGCCTATTCCCGCGATTGCCTTTGTCGCCAACCAGCTCGATGTCCCGATTGACCTCTATCCGGCTTACGATTGGGACGGCCGCACCATTAAGCAGCATCGTGCCGACATTCGCGCCTTCCTGGGCTTTCGCGAATCGACCGTCCAAGATTACGACGCGATGATCGCCCACTTGATCGTCAACGATGTGCCCAACGATCACTAGATCGAGCATCTGAAAGCCAGGGTGTACGCCCGCTTTCGGGAGGTGCAGATCGAACCACCGACGCCCGATCGCGTTGATCGACTGGTGCGTTCGGCCTTGCGCACCTACGAGCAGCAGTTCTGCGCTGCCATCCACGCCCAACTCTCCCCAGAGACCCTGATCCAGCTGGAGGCGCTGCTGAGCACGGTCACGCTCGCCGCGCACCATGACGAGCCATCGGCTGATGGTTCGTTTGTTCGTTCGGCGTTCCAGGAACTGAAGCTGGACCCTGGCCCGCTGAGTCTCGAAAGCATTCTGACTGAGGTCGGCAAGCTCACGCGCATTCGACAGCTCGCGCTCCCATCGACGCTGTTTGCCGACGTACCGCCCAAGATCGTCCAACATTACCGTCAGCGTGCCGCCGCCGCGTCCACCCGTGCGATGCGACGGCATCCCGAACCTATCCGCGCGACCCTGCTGGCTGCCTACTGTGCCCTCCGCGCTCAAGAGATCACCGACCAGTTGGTGGCGTTGCTGATCGATATCGTCCACCGCATCGGCGCCAAAGCCCAGCGCAAGGTCGAAAAGGCGTTTTTGAACGATCTCAAACGGGTCAGCGGTAAGACGAACCTGCTCTTTCAGCTGGCAGAGGCTGCGGTTGAGCACCCGGACGGGGTGGTGAAAGAGGTACTCTATCCGGTCGTCAGCGAGCGGGTGTTGCGTGAGCTCGTCAAAGAGTATCAATCCAGCGGCCCGATCTATCGCCAACACGTCCACACAGTCATGCGTGCCTCCTACCGCAGCCACTATCGGCGCATGGCGCCGGCCGTGCTCCGGGCGTTGACCTTCCGCTCCAACAACGACGAGCACCGCCCGCTCATCCGCGCGCTGGCACTGCTCAAACAGTACGCCGACAGTGATCGGGCGCCGATCTCCTACGCCAGCACCGACGATGTGCCGATTGAGGGCGTAGTTCGCTCGGTGTGGCGCGATGTGGTGGTGAAGACCGACGACGAGGGAAACGAGCGGATTAACCGCATCAACTACGAGATTGCGGTGCTCCAGGTGCTGCGCGATCGGCTCCGTTGCAAGGAAATCTGGGTTGAAGGCGCCAAGAAATTTGGTAACCCCGATCGGGATCTGCCGCAAGATTTTCGAGCACAACGAACGAACTATTACGCGGCGCTGGCTTTGCCTCAGGACAGACAAGCCTTTATCGATGCCCAGCGCACGGCGCTCGAGAACGCGCTCGCGATGCTCAATATTGGGCTGGAGGGCAAGACCAACAAAACGGTCGAGATCCAGACCAAAGACAACGGTTGGATTGCGGTTACCCCCCTGGAACCACAGCCCGAGCCGACCAACCTGGCGCGGCTGAAGGCCGAAGTCGCATTGCGCTGGCCGATGATCCGGCTGCGCGATATCCTCAAAGAAACCGACCTACGGGTTCACTTTACCGATCAGTTCAAGAGTTCGGCGTCGCGCGAGCAGTTGGATCGGGCGACCATTCAGCGGCGGTTGCTCTTGTGTCTCTACGGCCTGGGGACCAACACTGGGCTGAAGCGGATGAGCGGGGACGAACAGGGCGAGCGGTATAGTGACCTGTTGTATGTGCGGCGGCGCTTCATCACCAAAGAGCATCTACGGGCCGCCATCGTGGTGGTGGTTAATGCCATTCTCCAGACCCGGCTGCCCCACATCTGGGGCGAGGGTACCACTGCGTGTGCCTCCGATTCCAAGAAATTCGGCGCTTGGGATCAGAATTTGATGACCGAATGGCATATTCGCTATCGCGGACCGGGGATCATGGTCTACTGGCACGTCGAAAAGAAGTCGGTGTGCATCTACTCGCAGCTGAAAAGCTGCTCGTCCTCCGAGGTCGCCGCGATGATCGAGGGCGTGTTGCGGCACTGCACCGAGATGGAGGTCGAGAAGCAGTACGTCGACAGCCACGGGCAGAGGGAGGTGGCCTTCGCGTTCACGCATTTGTTGGGGTTTGAGTTGATGCCACGCCTCAAGCGTATCCACAAACAGGTTCTGTGGCGGCCAGGACCGGGCGCGAACGAGGCCTACCCGCACCTGCAGCCGGTGCTTTCGCCCCGCGCCATCCAATGGGATCTGATCGCCCAGCAATACGACGAGATGGTCAAATATGCGACGGCCATGCGGCTGGGGACGGCAGATGCGGAGGCGATAGTGCGGCGCTTCACGCGGAGCGACGTGCAGCATCCGACCTATGCCGCGCTGGCTGAATTGGGGAAGGTGCGGAAGACGATCTTTTTGTGCAAGTATTTGCACATCCAAGAACTTCGCCGCGAAGTCCAAGAGGCGCTGAACGTGATTGAAAACTGGAATAGCGCCAATGCTTTTATCCTGTACGGGAAGGGTGGAGAAATTGCAACGAATCGTTTAGAAG
>JAKSDJ010000451.1 GCA_022360155.1 Chloroflexales bacterium
CTTCGCCGCGACTGGTGTGCTACTCCGCCGGTCTTCGCGTGGGACCAATCTGACAGCGCCGTCTTTGATATGGGCTTGGATTGCCGCGGTACTGATATGCGGCGCGTGATCGTTCCGCTCAATATGTTGCCCTCACCCTTGATGGAGTTGATCAAGTCAGTTCCTTCTCCTACCTGTCAGGATCGCCTCTGTGGTTGGGCTTCTCGATTGTCACGCATATCTACGCTGCCATGAGCACGTGGAAAACAATGAATGTTGACGACGAAAATCGGTTATGAGAAAAGACGCTCGTAGTGCCGCCTTTAGGCGCCTGTACTATCACAAAACCGCCTAAAGGCGATACTACGTCAGACGACCTCTGTTGATGGTCAAATTTCATTAGGCGGTTCGAAGGCGGCGCAATTGCCTGAAGGAGAATCTCACATCAGAGTAAGATGCAGGGTCACTGGGAACTGACGCCCCATAGTGTCAGTCGGATTGACGCGATGCGTTGCGGCGATGTCAGCGCTTCACCTGCATTTCCTTCCCTCTAGGAATGCTTCGACATGCGCCGAAAAATCAGGTGGCGGGATAGGCGAGTCAGGGTTGGCTCGGCGCATCATTGTAATGATAATGATCGGCCCGAGTAAGGCGCTGACCGCATGGAGCGGGTGCTCCTGACGCAGAACATTTTTCGCCTGATAGTGGGCGATCAGGTTGCCAACCGCTGTCACACTGGTGAACGGCGCCTTGAGCGCATCACGCAATTCCGGGTAACGCGGAATGTCGGCCAGAATCGCCGGGAACACCTCGCCACGCCTTGCATCTGTATTGGAATACGTCTCCACAACGCGTAGGAGATCGGCAGCGACATCACCGGTGGGTGTTATCGTATGCATTTCAGACTGGGCTACTTCATACGCTACCGCCTCCGCCACTAATTGGGCCTTGGTGTGAAAGCGGCGAAACAGCGTTACTTCACTGACTTCCGCCGCATCGGCAACCTGTCGCGTTGTCGCCCCTGCATAGCCGCGCTCGACCACGGCTTGGATCATCGCTTCGAAGATCTGGGCGTCCGTTACTACTTTTGGCATCAGGTACTTCCTTTATAGAACCGTACAACACTTCTGCTGCTAACTGTTCGCCAGCAGCAGGGTGAACACATAACCGCACGACCATTATTGCGGGAGCAAGGATAATGGTGCTGCAGACTGCCCTATCTCTGCTGTTGGATGCCCCGCTCATTGTGGTCATAATCGGCTTATTATAACGCATGAAAGTATTGACTTACAATAGAGGTCGTGTTATACTTTTGAAGCAAGTAGTTACTTTCATTCCAGCGAGCGAGACAACCTTGCAATCAGCGGTATGTCACTATTCGGCGCCGGGCTGCCCCCGTCGTGCGATCGCAGGGTCGGTTCTGGCTGAAGCTCTACCCGAGCGACCGATCGTGTCGTGAACCATATTTTCGAGGAAAGAGGCTATGAACGACGAATCTTTGGCCACGAGCCGGACAGCACTGAAAATCTTACTGTACAGCTTTCCTACCAGCGGGCACATTAACCCGACCTTACCGCTCACGACGGAACTGGTCAAACGTGGCCACGAAGTTATCTACTTCGCCACACAGTCGTATGCGGGGCAGATACGGAACGCTGGTGCGGATTTCCGGGCCATTCCCGACATCATAGGTATAGAATCTAAAAAACTTCCGTTTGATCTTCAGGCTGCTAAGGCAAAAGACATCATACCTTTGTTTGCCAACGGTATTGCCAATAGTATCAATGCTATACCCGAATTACTCGCCTGTGCGCGCCAGGAAGCAGCCGACATGGTGCTCTACGACCCGATGTGCATGTGGGGGCAGCAGATCGTGCGCCTGTTGGCATTGCCCAGTATCGCCTTTTATACGACCTTCCCAGCGATGGGCCAATCTCCGCTTGCGCAACAAATGGCGTTGAAAGACTCCGATCTGTTATCGATGGTCAGCCCTGTGATACGAATCCTTGGGGCGACGATCCGGGTCAACCTCAAAGACCGCATCCCAGTACGACCAATATTTCCGCGGGAGATGCTTACCAATGCGGCGGAACTGAATATTGCGCCCATTCCGCGTCGTTTCGTGCCCGATGGTCAGGCCTTTGATAAGCGTTATCTATTCATCGGGCCTTCGGTTGCCAGACAAAACGAAGCAGATGATTTCCCGCTCGAACGCCTGCGGAATGAACACACCTTGTATATTTCACTTGGGACGATGCTCAACAAGAAGCCGCACTTCTTTCGGGCTTGCCTACAGGCGTTCGCTGAGACCGAGTGGCAGGTCGTCATGTCGATCGGGAAGACTGATCCGGCAACCCTTGGCCCCATCCCCGAGAACTTTATCGTCCGCCCATCGGTGCCGCAGTTGAAGGTGCTCCAAAACGCTGATCTGTTCATTACCCATGGCGGTATGAATTCCACTATGGAAGGCCTCTGGCATGGTGTGCCTCTCATCGCCATCCCATCCCAACCAGAACAAGAATTAGTCGCGGATCGCATTGCTGCATTAGGTTTGGGGGTGCGGCTGAACCACAATGATGTAACGCCAAACATTTTACGCAACGCAGTTCAAACCATCATGGATCAACCGGCGTATCGCCAACGCATCGCCGCCATTCAAGCAGAGATGCATGCCGCTAGGGGGCCGCTGCAGGCTGCCGATGCAATCGAGCAGTATGTAGACAGCAGGAAGGGAATTCTTGCACAGGCCGGCGGGCGTGGGTCGTCAGTCGCCGGTAACCGATAAAAGAAACCCGCATCGTACGAACAGAACGCTTTGACAACAACCGTGTTATGTGAAAGCCGAGCAAAGGAGGAATGGAATGGGGTTTGTACCGCCCGAAGTCGATCGGTTGCGGCATCACGTACTACACCAGGCGGGCAGCAGCCCACCCGAACTGCGCCAGGCCGTTGAGGCGTTTGTGGCCGCAGGCAGCGGGGGAGAGCGAGATGAGCAGCCCATACCCGCTGACTTGCAACGGTATATCGAAAAACTGGCCTTGTACGCCTACAAGATTACCGATGAGGATATGACGCGGTTAAAGGCTGCCGGCTACTCAGAGGAGGCCATTTTCGAGTTGACCATTGCTGGTGCGGTTGGGGCTGCCTACGCCCGTCTAGAAAAAGGCCTGCAACTGTTGCAAGGGGAAGATCATGCGATTAAATCTTCTGGAAGATAATTCCAATTACACCGGCGCTGCCAAGTGGTTGACACCCCTCCTGCAACGAATGTCCGGCAGCATCCCTGGCCCGATTGCCGTAGCCGCTTACAACCGCTCCTTCTTTGGCGCGCAATGGAGTGTCTGTCTACACAAAGGAATGAGCCAACCGCAGACATGGTCGCGGGGTGAGGTTGAACTCTTCGCCGCCTTTGTGTCGCGGCTGAACGAATGCGCGTTTTGAATGAACGGACACGCCGCAGTTGCGGTGATAAATATGGATGAGGCGACCGTACAGGCCGTACTCGACGATTGGCGGACGGCGCCGGTTTCACCCCGATTACGCGCAGCGCTCGCATTATTGGAAACGTTGACACTCCGTCCGCAGGAACTATCGGCAGCCGACATCGAGGCCGCCCGTCGCGCTGGCTTAAGCGATCAAGCCATTGAAGAGGCCATGTACGTCTGTTTCTTATTTAGCATCATGGATCGGCTCGCTGATGCCTTCGATTTCGAGGTGCAACCTATGGGCGCCAACAAATGGAAAGCACACCTCATGAATCTGGTTGGGTACCGGCTGTTCTGACCATGACAGCGCCTGGACAGGTTTTAGGAGCCGCACCTTATCATATAACCCCTGATAGGTCTAAATGGATGCTTTAGGAGGCCTGCTCCAAGGCCTGTCAAGGGTTGAACAGCGCCGATGCGAACGATATTGGTGTGCAGCGATCACGAAGGACACGCTCATGAATCTTTCACGTGATCATTGCGAATGGAGGCAAGGCGACTAGCACGCCCTTGCTGGACACACTATTGGAGAACAGTGATTATCAATCGCAAGACTAATGAGTGTAATCGAACAGAGATAGGCACAGAGTCTCACGCTGCCTTGTCCAAGAGGTTAGCTACCTGTCATCAGCGGAACATCTCGGTGTTGGATTTCTTGACCGAACTGTAACACACCCTGGGCATGCTCCTGGGACTGCTGCCTACTCCCCATCTGATCTGACGCTAAACAGGTACACTGAATCTAACCCAAGGGCTCTATATGTGCAATCGCTGCGTGTGAATTTGCTGTAGCTGGGCGTTTCAACAGGAGGCTGCGATACTATGCGGGTCGTTATTTACAGTCTTCCACAACATGGTCATATCAATCCTACGCTGGCATTGACCAAGGAGCTAGCTGAACGCGGACACGAAGTCATATATTACATGACGGAAGAGTTTCAGGAGAAAATAGAAAAGGCCGGCGGTATTTTCAGAGCTCTTGGTACACACCTAGACATCTATGGTGAGGCGCAGAAGGCAATCAATAATCGCAAAGACACCAGCGGTCTTGTGCCCGCTGACGCACTTGGCGTGTTTATTCAATTCATGGCAGAGACCATGACGCGCCTGGAGTATTTGGGAAACAACCTTACGCGTGATAACCCCGACTTGATCATTTATGACCCCATGAGCCTGTGGGGGCAAATCTTAGCCCGAAGACACAATGCCCCAAAGGCCACCTTCTACACAACTTACCCCATGGTTTCAGGTAACGCCATGTCAGGCAGCATGGCAACAATGTTTGGTAAGGCAATTACCCCGCGCATCCTCAGCGCTGCCCTTAGCCTGGGCTGGTCACTACTGAAAGCTCGGTTCAAATACAGAAATGCGCCTTTTTCACCGCGCGATTTATTCACTGCGAAAGAAGCGCTCAATCTCGTGCCGCTGCCAAGGGGGATATTGCCAAACGCTGCAGAACTCGATGACAGCTATCTCTTTTTTGGTCCAAACTTGATGCCAAGTTATTCCCATAAGGGCGAGTCACTTCCCGTTCCGAGCGGGAAAAGATATTTGTATGTTTCCATGGGTTCTACAGCATTGAACAATCAGCCTGAACTCTTCAAGTCAGTTATAGCCAACTTTGGGAACTCGAACTGGCATGTGGTCTTGAATATCGGTGAAGCTAACAAGGAATCCTTGAGTGCGGCGCCTCCAAACATCGTTGTTCGAAATTACGTGCCGCAAATCGAAGTGATTCAACAGGCAGATGTATTCCTTACCCATGGCGGTATGAATTCCGTTATGGAGAGCTGTTATTTCGGCGTGCCGATGATAGTCTTTGCTTTACAACCAGAGACGAACATAACAGCCCATCAAATTGAAGCAAAGAGAATTGGCATGAGCATTCAACCCACAGACTTGTGTGGCAGAAGGTTACGCGAAATCGCAGACGCAGTTTGCGATCGGACTGCTTTCAAGGAGAATATTCGCATCATTCAGGATGAGTTGAAGGCCTTAGGCGGCGCTCGCCAAGCGTGCGATGAGATCGAAGCGTATGTGAAGTAAGGCAAGACGGCACTAACATCCCAAGCAGACGTCACTGCTATGAGATACGTCAAAGCGCCGAGCAAGCCGCTTCATTGCGCAGCATTCAGCTCGACACCTTCTTTTGGCGTTCCGCAATTGACCAAAGATCCTCGATCTGCGTTTTGGCAGACAGCTCGTCGATCTGCTGGTTCTGATTTTCGATCACCTGAAGCGACAACAGCGACTCGCGCAAGAGTTGCGTCGCCGCATACACGATACACGTAATGCCCAGGATAATAAAACCGCCAACCACCCAGAGCGACTCGGGTCGCCAGAGATTCACGACACCACCTAACAGGCTTCCAAGGGCGAATAGGCCAACGCTGGCATAGAGACAAGCCAGCGCATTTCCATAGAGCCTCGAACGCCTGATGAGGCAACGCGCCAATATGCGTGTATAGCTGTCTGGGCGATCCAACAAGTGATGAAACTCTGTCTGCATTTGACCGAAGCGTGTTGTCGTCGACACGATCAACAAAGCCACACCAGGCAGCAAGATCAGGGGAGTCAGCCACACCTCGGCAGTAAACATCGTTGCATC
>JAKSDJ010000665.1 GCA_022360155.1 Chloroflexales bacterium
AGAAGCTCGGGTCAGGCTTTGTAATTGCACCGCTGCGCAGATCACGAAACACCGTTCCATCAATGTCGGTAAAGGTCAGAATCGCCTGGTTATCGGGACTTACGTCACTGAAGAGAAAGGGAAACGTGGCGCTTTGCAGCGTCTTCAGCCGTTCCGACTCGGAGGGCGACAATTGGGTTGGCGGCGGTTGGGCGGGGTCAATCACGATCACCGCAGCCTGGGCGGGGAGGGCGCTCACCAGCAAGGTCATGAGCAGAACCAGAATAACCAGAGTCGTACGTCGCGTACCGTGGAGCACAAATTGCCGTGCTTGCATACACATATCCTCCTTCGCAGGGATTTCCTATAACTCTATTTTTACGGAACTGAATTATACACTCACCTGGTACTCAAAATTGCAGATATGTATTCATGTGAAAAAAATGTTATGGCGAGCGACACCTGCAGCGTTCAATCAGCTGCAGGTGTCGCTCGCCAAACAGGACAGATGCAAAAACCATACGCGCTGCTCATCAACTATAGCCACCGGCGCCGGTGGCTGCCAGATTACGTTCACAACGGCTGGAGCGCATGCCTCAGTTGCGAGGTTTGCATGGACTCAAGATGAGGAAGGTGAGTAGCAAACACGTGGCTATTTGTTGTGCTGGGGCTTGGTTCGCGCAATGCGCTGAAGCGCACGTTGGTTTTCAGCCTGCACTTCAGTGCAAGGCGGCAAGCATTACGGCTCCTGCTGCGCTAACACTTTGCTCATCACCCATCAATTTCATACGGATGATGGCAAGCTGGTGTGCTAGAATGGGATCAGCTCATCCTGTGAAATTCAAGTCGCCCCCAATCAGGTGATGAATGAACTGCTCTGAATATCGCGCAAACTACGCCGAATTTGACAAGTTTCCGCTACCACGTGAAGTATGGGATACGCCGGAATGGACAGCGTGGATCGATCACTTTCACCAATGTAACGAATGCGCTGATTGGGATCTCGCTCAACGCGTGATAAAGCGCGGGTATGATCCCCAATCATTTCCTTGTGTCCATATCGCCGATCAAATCACTCAAACGTGCGATCAACATCCAGACCCGCATGACTGTCCTGATGTTCTGATTGTGTATGCACCACGGTTCGATGAATATGCAATCCCTATTCGCGACGGCGGACCGTCCGTGGTTTGTATTCGCTTTTGCCCCTGGTGCGGCGTCCAACTTCCCGAATCGAAGAGCACGCGATGGTTTGAAGAACTAGAATTGTTAGGCTATGATGATCCATTTCTGCAGGACATCCCAGAAGAATACTTGACTGACCAGTGGTACAAAAACTCCACATAAATAGGGTTCTGTTTTTCCAGCCTCCGATCTCGCCATTCGAACCAGACGTATGCTCATCAAAAAGGAGCCCACACTATGAAAGTCACCGTTTGCGAAATGCGCGATGATCGCGCCGGTTTTGCCGAGGATTGGGCTAGCCTGGTCGTGCATGTCCGCACCAACGCCAGCGATCTAGTGTTGCTCAATGAGCTGCCCTTCGCGCCGTGGTTTGGCACAGCACCGCACTTCGATGCTGCGGTCTGGCAGACTGTCGTCGCCGAACACGAGAGCTGGATCAAGCGCCTGTCCGAACTCGCGCCAGCGACCGTGATCACAACCCGTCCGGTAGACCATGGCGCACGACGGCTCAACGAAGGGTTTCTGTGGACCGCGGATTCGGGCTATCAGGCTATCCACGCGAAATACTACCTGCCGGACGAGGAGGGCGTCTGGGAGGCGTCGTGGTACCACCGTGGCGATGACAACTTCCAGATGGCGCAAACCAGTTGGGGCAATATTGGCTTCCTGATCTGCTCGGAACTGTGGGCGCTGGGCCGGGCGCAAGCCTATGGCAAGGCTGGTGCGCACCTGCTGGTTACCCCGCGGGCAACCGGGCGGTCCACAGTAGATAAGTGGCTCGTCGGCGGGCGCGCGGCAGCCATGGTTGCGGGAGCCTTTGCGCTCTCCTCGAACCGGGTGCATGACAGCGACTTTGGCGGGCAGGGATGGGTGATCGATCCAGACGGCGCGATTCTCGGCGTGACATCGCGCGAGCAACCCTTTGTAACGGTCGAGATCGACCTGCGACATGCGGAAGCGGCTAAGCAGACCTATCCACGTTATGTGTTGGACTAGTTTGGCCGACTCGGGATGAGCGCTGCCTGTAGGACAACGCTCATCCCGCCAAGCCGCCTACCTTGGAGAGAGGGCTTGGTCAAAGCAAGACATCAGCCGCAGATAAGCCCCAAAACAACCGTAGGATTGCCAAAGGGTATCAGATTGCTGCAATCATCCGCGCCCATGCGTGTCATCTACATGCCATTGCAGGACGTTGGCGCAGCCCTACTCGTCTCTGGCTTCCTGACATCTACGCGAAGCACGCCCCGCCCTCGCAGCGCCTAACTCTCATGCTTGGGTATATGCTGATCCAAAAATGCGACTATCTTGGGGTATGCGTCCAGCTTGTTGGCCAGCTTCACTAAGCCATGGCCTTCATCGGGATAGACCAGAAACTCAACCGGGATCTGCCGGGCGCGTAACGCCGCAACAATTTGCTCAGCCTCGCTCAACGGTACGCGCGGATCGTTTGCGCCATGGATGACGATCAGCGGCGCTTGAATGTGATCGACGTAATTGATGGGCGAAATGCTGATCAAAAAGTCGCGATCACGCTCGAGGCTGCCATATTCGGACTCGCGTGAGTGACGACGATAAGGGCCGGTGTTTTCCAAAAACGTCACAAAATTACTGATCCCGACCAGATCAACTCCCGCCGCCCAAAGCTCTGGATGCCTCGTAAGCGCCGACAGGACCATGAATCCGCCGTAACTTCCGCCATAGACCACCAGTCGCTGTGCATCCACGTCAGGCCGATCACGGAGCCAATACGCCGCATGCGCGAGATCAGCCACCGAGTCCATCCGTTTTTCGACATCGTCCAGTCCCAGGTAGGTCTTCCCGTAGCCGGAGGAGCCGCGCACATTCGGCGCCAAGACAGCATAGCCGCATGATGCAAAATATTGTAGGATGGGGAAAAACATCGCCTTTGTTTGGCTTTCCGGGCCGCCATGGACAAACACTACAACCGGCCACGGCCCAGGACTCTGCGGACGATAGAACCACGCCGGAATCATGCGCTGATCGAAGGTCGGATAGTGGATCAACTCCGGCTCGATAAACTGTGAGACGGGAATACCGGCATGGCTACTGTGCGTCAGGGCGCCAATCGCGTCGGTTTCCAGATCCCAGGACCAG
>JAKSDJ010000190.1 GCA_022360155.1 Chloroflexales bacterium
CTGGAGAAGCGTGTCCGCCATCCGATACTTTGCACACGAGCATAGTCAAAAATAAGGAGCAGCTGTGTACCGTTTGCCATTCAGACCAGGTCGACTGATCTGGCTTATCGTGTTCTTGTTGTTGACTACCACTGCATGCGCCGACGGACTCGGCGCCGATCCGTCTAACTCTGTCGACCAAGCTATCTCTGAGAACGCCAGCGCAACAAACGCCGCCGCAGCGCCAGATACTACCACAACGACAACAGACGAAGCACCTGCAGACTTGGAGGAATCTGCTCTTGATCTCGGCAGGAACGACCAGATCCTGTTCGTTTCGGATCGAGACGGCAATAATGAGATCTATCGTTTGAATGGCGATGGCGCTGAACCAAGCAATTTAACAAACCACCCCGGCAGCGATACCGATCCTGCCTGGTCGCCCGATGGCCGCCAGATCCTGTTTGTCTCCGACCGCGATGGCAACCCGGATCTGTATGTGATGGCGCCCGATGGCGCCGAGCTACGGCGGCTCACTGAAAGCCCGGCAAGCGAGTCGTCGCCCAGTTGGTCGCCTGATAGCACACGGATCGTCTTCGCCACAACCGAGAATGACCGCGCCGCCATCAATGTCATGGCCGCTGATGGCTCACGTCAGCGCCAATTGACCCGCGACCTGGAAGAGGTCAGTTCTCCCGACTGGTCGCCCAATGGCGAGCGGATCGCCTTCGCTGCAACGACGGATGGCAATAGTGATATTTTTCTGATCGAGATCGATGGAAGAAACCTGAATAATCTGACGAACCATCCGGCCAACGACAACGCCCCAGCCTGGTCGCCCGATGGTCGGCGGATCGCCTTTAGCTCGGACCGTGATGGCAATATAGACATCTATACAATGCTGGCTGACGATGGTGATATCATACGAATCACCGATCATCCCGACAGCGACGACCAACCCGCCTGGTCGAATACAGGAACGCAGATTGTCTTTACTTCGGATCGCGACGATGGAACTGGGTTGTATCGTATAACTGACAGCGGCGGCGAAGTGATGCTCTTAGCCGGTGATGCTGTGATGAGCAGCGCTGCCGCGTGGCAACCGATCACCCGTGATAGTCAGCGGATTGCTTTTGCAGCACAATACGACAGCGACTGGTTGAGCGACATCGAACAGTTTACTGATATCTACGTCGTCAATGTCAATGGAGCAAGCCTGGAAAACCTGACCGACAACATAGCGGAGGATACAACACCTTCCTGGTCGCCCGATGGTACGAAGATTGTGTTTGCCTCCGACCGTGACGGCGCCCAAGATATCTTTGTCATGAATGCGGATGGCACAGAGCCGCGCAATCTGACCAACGATTCTGCCGTCGACCTGCACCCGGTCTGGTCGCCCGATGGTACGAAGATTGGATTCGAGTCGCAGCAACGCGACAACTGGGAAATTTACATCATGGCTGTAGACGGATCCAGACTAACCAATTTGACGAACAACAACACAGCCGATGACGGCAATATCGCCTGGTCGCCCGATGGCGCGCGGATCGCTTTCGCATCGAACCGTGACGGCAACTTCGAAATCTATGCAATGAACATCGATGGGACGGACCTGCAACGTTTGACCAATAATCCTGCCGCCGATGTCTTCCCAGCCTGGTCGCCCGATGGCGCGCAGATCGCTTTTCGCTCGGATCGCGATGGCAATGACGAAATCTACGTGATGAATGCCGATGGCTCGGACCCCATCAACCTGACCCGCAACGCTGCCAGCGACGACATCCCGGACTGGAACGCGATCTGGGTGCCGTCGGGCGACCAGTCCGGGATGTCGTCGCTGGCAGCGTTGCGGGTCAGGTTGATGGGGTCCGAGCCATCGGCATTCATCACGTAGATTTGGGC
>JAKSDJ010001006.1 GCA_022360155.1 Chloroflexales bacterium
CTTTCAATTTGGCCCACTTGTTATTCCATGGTTTGTCCTTATTCCGTTCGTGGGTGCTTCACGGGTTATCTTGCGCCGCCATACAGTCGCCCAGGTGCTGGTTGGCGCGGCGATTGGCCTGCTCTTAACGACGCTGCAACTAGAGATCTTTTTTCGCGCCTAACCTGGTGCCATGGAGCAACCCATCGTCACTTATGGCCCACAGGGTTGCCGCCCCACGCGGTCGCACACGCTCTGTTGCGGCACGCCGGTCTGTGCGGCGCGGCGCAAGTCGCCGGTCGCAAACGAACGATGGATAGCGCCAATCGCCGTTGCGGATCCCCGTCGCGATCGCGCTGAGCGCAGCATCGTCCCAAGTGTCGCACTTCTCGCGACAGAGATGAACAATCCTGACATACCTCACGTATCTAGCGTAATCGACACAAGCGACGGAATCCAATATAATTCTCATGCTCAGTCATAAGAACAGAATATGAGACCCAACTATGGAATTGCGTCAGTTGCGGTATTTTGTGGCGGTAGCAGAAGAGTTGCACTTTGGCCGCGCCGCCGAGCGCTTGCATATTGCGCAGCCAGCGCTCAGTCAGCAGATCCAAACGTTAGAACGTATACTCGGCGTCCAGTTGTTGCAGCGCACCAAACGTCAGGTCGCATTGACCGATGCGGGTCGGCTGTTCCTGCAGCAGGCGCGCTTGACATTGTTGCACGCCGAACAGACGGTGCAGGTGGCGGTGCAGGCGAGCCGTGGGGCTATCGGGCGACTCGTCCTCGGTTTTACGGGGATGACGCTGTACAGTGTTATGCCAACAATCGTGCGTGTGTTTCGCGAGCGCTATCCCGGTATCGATCTTGTCGTGCAGGAGATGTGTACAGAAGATCAGGCGCGTGCCTTGCAGAACAGTCAGATCCACGTTGGCCTGCTGAATCCGCCTATCCGCGCCGATGCGATTGATGTCGAGCCTATCTTCAGTGAGCCACTAATCGCCGTCCTGCCCGATCAGCACCCGCTCGCAGGTCTGCCCGTCATCTCGCTGGCGTATCTCGCGGACGAGCCTTTTATTCTGTTTCCCCGTACCAACGGCCCTTGTTTGTACGACGCGATCATGAGTATGTGCTGTCAAGCGGAGTTTAGTCCGCGCGTGGTCTATGAAACACCGTTGCCGCAGACCAAGATCGGCTTGGTCGCCGCCGGGATTGGGGTCACGCTGATCTGCGCGTCGATGGCGAATGTGCAACGACCGGGCGTGGTCTACAAAACGCTGCTCGAACAGACGCCGGAACTGAAGACGGCGGTCGCCTGGCGGCGCGCAGACAACATATCACCGGTAGTCCAGTCATTTCTTGAGGTGGCGCGGGGGGCTGACATTACCCTGAAGAGCGTTGCATTCGCGATTGGCGTCGGGAAGATCTGAGGAGTTGATCGCCCAACTCACAGCGATAGATGATGACTGATTCATAGCCCGAGCACCTCGACAAACGTTTTGTCAGGTCGGCGCGATAATCGAGTAAGATCGGTGCATCCGAACCGAGCCCGAAATCGCCGATATCGATTGCCAAGTCAAAGTCGATTCCGTTCGGGTCGGTTTGCGGCCAGTTCCAAAAGTCGTTCTCACGGCTCCGTTCACGCACCGTGAAGAACGGCGGCGGAAAAAAGTAGATCAAAGTCTCGTCTGGCGCAAGTCGTCTGATGTTTTCGGTGCTAACCCACGGCCTGCGATTTTGGAATTCAGCCTCCTCCGGCGTTTTGGGCCAGCGTCCAGCTGCGAGCATCTCGTTGAGCAGGAGGGGAAGTTCAATCAACATTAATCAAAAATGTCTGCAACAGGGAATATCCATCCAGGAACCACATCTGCTCCATCCAAACTGATCGTCGTCAGTCAGCACCGTTCTCGACTGCATCGCCCTGAACCGGTGTCCAGTTGCGCTGACCAGCCTCAATCACCCCGAGCAGTTGGGCTGGAGTGAGCCGTCCCACCAGCGTACAATGTGGCATCCATCGATCTGGGAGCAACAAGTCAGTAATCACACTTGGTTTGTCTAGAGCCTCAAAGACGTGCAGCACTTGGCGATGCAGGTTGAACAGGGCCTGCGACATCCGCGGTGCGAGAAACAAGACGCCCGCTTCTGGAAAGATACCAAGCGCATCCAAGCGGGTAGGAAACATCGGTGTAGGTGCCGCCAGTGATACGAGCAGGGCCTTATACCCATCCTCATAGACTGCAAAGGTGATATGTGGACGATAGCCTGCCAAGCCGCCAACGAGCAGACCAAGCGCGGCAAGACGATGCCAGATTGCACGAATATGGCAGTCTTGCCGGCACAATCAACGCCATCAACGGCGACGCGGACTGGATGATCCAGGTGCAAACCACAGACGCGATCGGCGATACTGTGGATGAGGTCTGCTCTTGGGGATGTGGGGCGCAGAGAACTGGTTTGGCTTTGCTTCACGAGCAGAACCTCTGGCAAGATGTACTTATGACAATGGAAGAGTATTCGAAGTGCCTCGACACCACAACACTGGGATTCGACGGGGACAATCTCAGGAAAGTAGTACCGAGAATACTCATTGAGTACAGACGGATTTCAGCGGTACCTGTCGGACGTGCTGCATAACTATATATTAATATTAGGCCGACAGCTTCCATCGAAGCGCCAACCACGTAGGTTCCCCCCGTATCCGCCTATCTCCTCCAACCGATCGAGATAGATGGATAATCGATTCGCCTATCATGCGAACACGCACGATGCTTATGGACAAGACCCCGCATCGTATGGACCGGAGCAATCAGCGCCCTGGACGACTCCCCAACCCCGCCGGCTCGATCACGTACGTCAGGCCCTGCGGCGCCAGCGTTATTCCATCCATACGGAGGAGGCATAGGTCTCCTGGATCAGGCGCTCCATACGGTTCTACCCTTACCAATGCCTGCGGCGGACGTCGAAGCCTCCCTGACCTATCTGGCAATGCATCGGCAGGTCGCCGCCGCAACGCAGCACCGGGTGCTTAACACCCTGCTCTTTCTCTCTGCGGACGTGCTGCGCCGGCCGCTAGACGAAGCCGATCAAAGCCGTCCGTGCAAAGCTCCCGGAATCTCTCCTCACCGTCTTGAGCTGCAACGAGATACACCGTTGCCTGGACGCTATGAGCGGAATCCACCCCCTGCTGGCCTCTTTCTGCGACGGCAGCGGGCTATGCCGGCTCGAATGCCTGCGCCTGCACGCTAACTACCCATGAGCCGGTTCGATCTGCCGTCACGTAACGCGACTTTCTCCAACTGCCGCCAGCGCGTGCCGCTGCATGCGCCGTGATTTACGGTTTTCGAGCCTCAATCAATGCGCTGTACAGTCCAGTATTGAGGGGCAATGGCTTCCAGACTATCCCGTCAGTCAACGTTTTCTTGCTTGCAGCATCAAGTTGTTCAAAATTTTCTAGCCCGTAAGAAGTCAATGCCTCAACTTGAATGTCGACAAAGTGCGCATGCACAATACACTGCAACAATTCAGGCAAAGTGATCAACGGAGTGATCACAGCGCCAGCCCACATGTCAATATTGGCTTTTAGGTTTGGCGGAATCTCGCCTAAAATCACTGTATCTGCAATTACCATTCGTCCACCTGATTTCAGAACCCGAAAAGCCTCCTGAAACACAGCGGTTTTATCCGGTGAAATATCGATGACACAGTTGGACATCACGAGGTCAATCGAATCACTTGCCACCGGTAATTCTTCGATTTTTCCCAAGCGAAATTCAACATTCGTGAGCCCCATTGCCTGCTTGTTCTTGTTGGCCAAATCGATCATGGATGGAGTAGCATCAACCCCAATCACATAGCCTTGTGGCCCAACCGCCTTTGCAGCCATAAAACAATCGATTCCGCCTCCTGAACCAAGGTCAAGCACATTTGCACCTGGCTTCAGCTTAGCGATAGCAACAGGATTTCCACAGCCAATCGATGCATTGACAACGGGCGTAGGCAAATCGACCAGTTGACTGTCAAAGTATAATCGTTCTGCCAATGTCTCGGCTTGCTGGCTTGTCTGTGGCGCAGATCCATCTCCATTGAATGGCAGAGGCAGGTCTGATTCTAGGATCTGTCGGGCGTATTGCCCATATCGTTCTTCAATTTGTTTAGCGATTGCGTTATCTTTTGTGTTCATAGGGGGGCGCTCCATGGTTCATCGTTGATTACCGATAAAAGCTTGTAAAAAAATCCGCCTCAGACAATATCGCCAACTGTTTGTTTGAACCATATTGGACATATCAAGCCAGTGATATGTTATCGGACAGATAGCTGCACTGGGCAGCCAACCTGCTGCCTGCAATTGCTGAATGTGTTGTGAAACGGTCGCTTGGAAGATAGGAAGATGATCCACCACACATCCTATCAATGTGACGATTCATGGATTCGCAGCAATGCATCTGTCCGGAAACCTAACGCTCCGCGTCGGCCGCTCGCCGGAGCCTAGCGGAGGCCAGTCGGCTGGAACAGGTTGTTGGGCCGCACGTTTGGACTGAAACCGTGTTGATGAGTACTCATACAGCTACGACCTCGATACTACTCCATGTCACCGGCGTAGCGACTCTGAGCGTATGCTGAATCTCTGCTCCCCGATCAGTCTGATACATCAACGCTCTGATTTCGGCTTCGCTCGCCTGCGCCGCGACGGCGGCACGATACGTGATATTCCCGTGCCGGTTCGCCCTCGGCTCCGAATTCGCTTGCGACCTCGACTTCCACGTGATCTACCTTGAGCCCGCGGTTGGCGGCTTCGCGATAAAGGTCGTTGCAGGAGCAGGTAGCTAACGCCAAAAACAACCATTCACCGCCATTGACACTGGACCCGGACCCCGTTGACTTGGGAGGGATGGTGAGGCCATGCGCGTTATCGTTGGTGCGGAGGGTGACATGATGTTGGCCGTGGCTGTTTTGTATACGGGCGCTGACTCTCATTCGCCATCTCCTGGCTGATCACTCGAAACAGTCGGTCGGATGCGAAGACGGCCCAGCGATAGCATTCAGCCGTCGCTTTCAGCGGTCGGCGGGAATGATTTGTGCGCAGGTACCTTCATTCAGGTTGGACTCGGTTGGGCATCAGATACCATAGAATAAGCGCTGAAAGTATCAATGCTGGTACATCGCCATACAGATTGGCCCGATCCGTTTCGTCACGGATAGCTTGGACAAGCATAATGCCGCCATGAACTATGTTTGACCAAATTGTGAACCAGATAAGCATCGTATTTTTTAGCGGATCCTTGGCCACCAGGATCAAACACACACCAAGGACCGCATAAATACCCATAATCATTTGTTCGTATTCAGGCTGCCGCGGGGTCCAATGCCAAGCGTGACTCGATAGACCTGCCATCATGAACGGCACGCCTATGACGAAAAAAGCGCCAACTATGTAAAGGGCTCCTTTTAAATATTTGAGTTTTTTTTCTTGGTTCATCCTATCGCTATCCTGTGTGTTTCCGGTAACTGCTAACTATACATAGGCCGACAGCTTCCACCGAAGCGCCAACCACGTATGCCGCCGGGGGATAGAGAAGGATGTTGGAGCAGCCGCAAAAGTATATCATATCTTCTGCAAGAACGACACGCAGACGAAGAACGGCGCATGTTCTTCCCAGCAGCCAAACAACCGAGTCCTTCACCGCCCTGCCTCACCATACTGCCGCAAAACGTCGTATCTACGCCATCGTGCGATGAGCGCTGACGGCCCTATGCCTCACAGGACCAGAGTACTATAGACGACGTATTCCCGCATTGGTACGCTGCCTGCGCAGAGACGGGGGCGTGGGACAACTTCTTGCGTTAGGCACAGGAGGGAAAGCATGCGAACACGTATCTTTATCTATATGGCGGCGGGCTGTCTTTTTGGTATTGCGGTGTGGTATCTATCACCGCTACTTGATGAGATTGAAATGACATTGAGCTTTCTGCCATTTGCTCTATTTTGGAGTTTCTTTCTGACCATCGGCTGTGCATGGGGTACGCCAGCCGTTCTGGTCGCCTTCATCGAAGCAAGACAGACGCAAAGTATTTGGCGTCCTGCACTTGCTGCCGCCCTTTTTTGGACAACGGCGATTATTGCCTATTATTTGTACTATGCCGCACTCATCGCGATAACCGGCGAAGGACAACTCGAATTTCTCCGCATTGTGAATGCGAGTAATACAGATGTATGGAATGATTGGGCCTGGTTCTTCATGGAGAACGTCATCCCGAATATAACCGAGTGGATACCAATAGCAATGATTGGCGGCGCGCTGATTGGTTGGCTCGTTGGGGTTTTGTATCGCCGCAAGCGGCGATTGCGCGCCCAGACAACTGAGGCGCCTGTTGCCCCGAATTGACAAACCCCGCCCGAGCGATCCACGTGATTGGGCTGTTGATGCGCACACAAAGGTCTATTCTTGAGGTGTTGAATGAGAGCATGGCTCTTTCATAAACGAAGGTGTGATCGAGGCTATTTTCTCCGCAGCAGCAATATATAAACTCGTTTTGCACAAACAGACGCGCGGTTCAACACGGGGGCGTAACGCATGGGCTTTTTTCGTCACTTCGCGATCCTCATCGCAATAAGTGCAGCCATCAGCGGATGCGCAGCAGGCGACCCTGCTCCGCCGCCGCAATCGGTTCCGCCGCCGGCTGCTGCCGACAACCGTGTGACGATCAGTTTTGCCGCGCCAGCCTTTGCGCGGGAACGCTATGCTGCGATTATTGCCGCGTTCAATGCCGAAAACCCCGATTTCCAGGTGCGGTTTGTCGCCCTCGGCGCCAGTCAGAATATCCAGCAGACCGTCCAGACCGCGGATACTGCGGCGGTCTCTTTGGTCGGTTCAACCGATGCCGCACGTGGCCTGGTGTATGATCTGAGCCCGCTGATCGATGCCGACCCGACATTTGACCGGGCTGACTTCTACCCTGGCGCTATAGCGGCATTTCGCCACGATGATACGATCTTCGCGCTTCCCCGTACGCTCCGTATTCCCCTGCTCGCCTATAATAAAGCGATGTGGGCCGCCCAGGGCCTCGCCGCTCCCGCCCCCGACTGGACCTGGAATGATCTCCTGAGCGCGGCGGAACAGTTCGCCCAGGGCCCAAACGCCGGCGAGGAGGTCTATGGGTTGTGGGATGGCCAGAATGGATTACATGCCCTGGCTGGGGAATTAGCCAGCGCCGATCCGCAATTCTTTATGACCGCAGCGCACGACCGACGCCTCGATCAACCCGCGGTGATCAGCGCCTTAGAACAGGTTATCGCGAACGCAAACGCGGGCGTCTTCTATCTGCCGCCGCCGTCGATGGACGAGCCCGTGGATGGAACGTCCGCCCAGCAACTGATCCGCGATGGGCGTATCGGTATCTGGGCAAGCCATTTGCTCCCAGGCGAATCCGGCGACACACAGCGCTCATTTGAAATCGGTACCGCAGCCCTGCCCGAATCCCTCCAAGCCGCCCTACTCGGCAGAGCAGCGTATATTATGAGCAGCGGAACGCAGCATCCCCAGGAGGCGTGGCGTTGGCTAGCCTATCTCAGCCGCAACGAAGCTCCGACGTTCGCTCCCGCAAGTCTCGCTGCGGTCGATGAGATACCGGCGCGCCAATCAATCACAGTACAGATCGATTACTGGGCGCACCTGGATGCTGAAACTGCCGCCGCGATGCAAACGACGCTTGACCGCCCTGCGGCGGACCAACCGCTGTTCAGCGCCAGCCACGCCGATCTCCTGCGACAAGCGCTCGATACGTCCCGCAGCAACGGGGAAGCAGCCGAAACGACCCTCCGCGCCGCCCAGGCGCAGCTTGAACAACAACGGAGCCAGGCCGCCCAAGCGACCAGCACCCCTGAACCCATGCCGATTGTGGTCGCAACAGCGCCGCCCATCGTCAGCGCACCAGTAGGCGCTACCACCATCACCTTTCAGATCATGACTGGACCTTCTGAGGATCAGATCCGCCGCGTTGTTGACGGATTCAATCAGCAAAATCTGGGCATCTTTGTGCAGGTTCCCCCGCTTGATCGCTCACGTCCCCCGCAATTGACCAGCCTCGCCGCCGACTACGATTGCTTTGCTTGGGAGAATGCGCCTCAGCAACACGAGATGACCGCAACGCTGGATCTTCAACCCCTGATTGACGCTGATGCCGGCTTCAGTCTCGATGACTATCCCGCCGCTTTTCTTATGCCGTTCCAACACGAAGCCGGCTTATACGGCCTCCCGTATGCGATTACGTTGCGGGTCTTGATCTACAATCCACCCGCCTTCGATGCGGCCCAACTTGTCTATCCAACCGCACAGTGGACACTGGATGAATTCTTGAACGCAGCCGAACAGCTCACCACCGGCGCGGGAGCGACTAAACAATACGGGTATGCTGCACGCAACTCTATGACAAGGGATCTCATCTTTTTTCTCGACCGCTTCAATGCCTCACCCACGCGGGGCGCGGCGGCGACAGAAGAACCCAACTTTACCGATCCCAAGATGGCACAGGCCATCCGTTTCTATCTCGATCTGCTCCAGAACTACTCGCCACACGAGCAATTGACGGGATACAGGCGGGGCGAGATAATCGATGAACATGTCCATCAGTTGATAAGAGAAGGCCGCATAGGGATGATGTTCGATTATAGCGCCAGTTCATTGCGGACACTGGGGTTTACACCAGCAGTCGCTGCGCCCCCTTTCGGAACAAGCTCCGCCACCGCGCACGACTTCCAGACCAATGGCTTATATATCTCTGCCGCGACCCAACATCCGCTCGCGTGTTGGACCTGGCTGAAATACTTGAGTGGGGATGTTAGCGGGTTAGGCAATCAATTCCCGGCCCGTCTGTCGCTCGCCGAGTCAGAGCTGTTCACGAGCCGCAACGCGTCCGGAACCGCCGACGCCTATCGCGGCTATCTCGATGTCTTGGCGCGTACGCCGCAGGCAGGCAACACGGCAGCGCCGTTCTATCGCACCGAGATCGACTACTTCTGGTTCTTTCGCGCCATCGACCGAGCGCTGCACGGGGCGGATCTCGAACAAGAACTGGCAGACGCGCAGCTCCTTACCCAGCGCTTCGTTGACTGTATCCGCGCTGGTACGGACGGGCCAAGCTGTGCGGCCCTCGTCGACCCAACGTACAACGGGCGGCGAAACCCCGCTCCCGAATAGTCGGCAGACCCGGCCAGCACAGTGACTGAGCCGCGCAATCCTTTTTCTGAAGGGTCAGGCAAACGAAAGAAAATCGGGTGGTGCGTACAATCCACGTTTGCGAAGCGGTTCGGGGGCTTCTGCCTCACAGAGTGCGCGGAGGCGCTTGAGCCGCGTTGCTGCTTCCAGCAGAAAGAGTGGTTCTGGTACAGCGCCAACCTCCTGCGTCCACGATGGAGCGGGTTGCCCCGCGCGATCGGCGAGCAATTCCAGCAGCGCCGCTGCTGTGCCTAAAAGCTGCATATTCTCCGTAGCGGGCCGTGGTATCGCTTCGAGCTGGGGATAATCGCGCAAGAAGTCCTGAACCAAGCTCCGAAGCCGCAACCCGTCACGTTGCAAAGCAGCCTCTGCTATTCGTTCAAGAGTTACCATAAAGACTCTCCCATATATCTTCAAACGCATATTGGGCCTTGAGCTCTCGCCCTGGCAGCAAATACGGGATGATACGCTGTCACACATCCTCGCGTTGGCCTAGGCCCAATTTGCTGAGTAAATGAATAGCATCACTAATATCAACATCATCACGCCAGGCGCAGAGTTTCATTGCTAAGAGTTGCTCGATCGCTGGTTGACGTACCTCAATGCTGGGCGCCTCAAAAAGGATCGGGCCATTGCTCAGACCGATAAGGTAACCTTTGGCCCCATCGTTAAGCCAATCTGTTGGCCAACCTTTCTCTTGTGCAATGATAGTCGCCCAAGCGCGAACAATACGCGCTTCTGGTGGAGGGAGAAACAGAGCATCGATATCATGAGTTGATTGGCGCGCACTGTATCCTAACACCATGGCAGCTCCGCCGGCAATGACCAAATGAAGCTTATAGCCATCCGCTTCAGCCAATTGCCCGAGGCGTTCCAATGCTTCGATAATGTCTTGTTGGCTCAATAATGCCATCGTGATCCTATTGCTAGAGATAACAATCCGGATGGATTAGTATACCACTTTATAGCCATTTAGGTATTGCATCGCTCATCATAATGTCACGTCAACGCGAATCATCAGCCGCGAATCATCATTTATGGCGTCATCGGCGTGCTCTTACAGGACCATAACACAGCCCTCGTGTCAGTACTGCGACCGATCCCGGCGCCTCTATTGTATGCTACACTCTCAGCAGACCGAGTAGCGAGCATGAGCAAGCGTTTATGAACATGTGCCGCCGATACAATCGAGAAGCCATCAGCACGCAGCCGAATACGCCGCACACCTGCGGCAGTGTCTGCCGCCTCCGCGCTATTGGGCGCTTTGCCTTTACCCCGCCAGACGCGGGAGGCTTGAACGCGCACACGAACTAGCATCGTCTGAAAGAGTACATTGCACGGCCTCCTGGATTTCCGGGGGGCTGTTTTGTTTCTGGTCAAACCCGAAAGGACTACGCCATGCATGAGATCGAGCAGCATGTGGCCGAGGAGTTGGCGCGTTGCACCACGCCCGAAGCGGTGCGGGCGCGGGGCCGGCAGGCGCTTGCCACGTTGCAACCCGCCTTTGCGCAGGTGCGCACCCTCCCGCCCGACGAGCGGCGCAGCGCTGGCCAGGCGCTGAACCATACCAAGGCGCAGATCGAGCGGCTGATCGACGAGCGGCTGCGCGCCCTGGCGACGGAAAGCCCGGTCGCCACGGTGCGCCCAACCCCAACCATGCCGGTCGCGCCGCGGCGGGTCGGCCAGGTGCATCCCACGGTCGCGGTATTGCGCCGTATACACGCCTTCTTCACCGCCCTGCCTCACCATACTGCCGCAAAACGCCGTACCTACGCCATCGTGCGATGAGCGATGACGGTCCTGTGCCTCACAGGACCAGAGTACTATAGACGACGTATTCCCGCATTGGTACGCTGCCTGCGCAGAGACGGGGGCGTGGGAC
>JAKSDJ010000429.1 GCA_022360155.1 Chloroflexales bacterium
GGCGTTTCTTGTGAGCCTGGGCTTGCGCGCCCTCACTAGCCGCAGCGTTCGCGCGACGGGCGAGTTTGGGGTATAATGCCCCTATGGGCCAACCGCCACCCGACGAAATCCTGGAGCGCGCCCGCTCGCAGATCGCCGCGGCCCGGCGCTGGGGCGTTGCCTTTCTGCTGCTGCTCGCCTTTGTACTCTGGCCGGGCGCCACCCTCGCATGGAAGCTTTACGCCATGGTGCATGGCCTGGTGGCGCAGAAACACCTCGTCTTCCTGGGTGAGCGGACGCGCCCGCTCTGCGCGCGCAACCTGGGCATCTACAGCAACTTTCTGCTTTCCCTGGGCTACCTGTGGGCACGCGGACGCAGCCACGCCGCCGCCCTCCCCGCGCGCCCGCTGCTGGCCGTGCTCGGCATGGGCGTACTGGCGATGCTCTTCGACGGCGTCAACTCGGTGCTTGAGGATACCGGACGGGCCTACCTCTACGCCCCGCGCAACGACCTGCGCACCATCACCGGGGCGCTCTTCGGCATCGCCCTCACGCCGATCATCCTGCTGGTCTTCAACCAGGCCCTGCGCGCCGATCCCGAGCGAGAGCGCCCGGTGCTTGGCTGGCGCGACTTCGGCGGGCTGCTGGTGCTGAACGGCCTGTTCGTGGCCTTTGCCCACAGCAGGTTGGCGCTGCTGCGCTTCACCGGCGAAGGGGGCTGAGCCATGGGGCGCGTAGGCGCATGTGTATAACTGCCCGCCGCCCGCCACGCAGATGAGCGGCGGGCGAGCGGTGCCGGGGCGGGTTAGAAAGAAAGGAAGCAGCTCGATGACCACCGATCAGACCGCAGCGATCGACTGGCAGCACTGGCTCCAGCGTTGGGATGCGCAACAGACGCGCTACCTGCCCGAGCGCGAGGAGCGCTTTGCAGTGATGCTCGACGCCCTGGCGGCGCTGCTGCCAGCGGACTTCGTCGCGCTGGATCTGGCCTGTGGCCCCGGCGCCATCAGCCAGCGCCTGCTCGCACGTTTTCCCGAGGCGCGCACGATTGCGCTCGACTACAACCCGGTGCTGCTCCACCTTGGCCAGCAAGCGCTCGGGACGATGAGCGGGCGGATCAGCTGGATCAGCCAGAGCCTGACTGAGCCCGGCTGGGTCGAGCCAGTGCACGCCGCCCTTGAGCACCTCGGCCGACCACAGTTTGATGCGGTGCTGAGCACCACCGCGCTGCACTGGCTGCCGATCGAACACCTGACGCGGGTCTACAACCAGCTCGGTGAGCTAGTTCGCCCCGGCGGGTTGCTGCTCAACGGCGACCATATGGCCTACCTGGCCACCTTGCCGGCCTTCCGCAATCTGGCCGATTGGGAGCACGAGCGGATTCGGCAGGCGGCGTTTAGCGAGCAGGGCGGCGAGGACTACCGCCAGTGGTGGCAAGCGATCGAGCAGAGCTGGCTCGCCGCCGACTCCGCGTTCCAGTCGCTCTTTGACGCCTACCACGCCAACGAGCAGCTGCGCCGCCGCGAATTCAGCGAGCCGATCGCGCTGGTACACGTGGCCGCCCTGGCCGCCGCCGGCTTCGATCAGGTCGATACGATCTGGCAGCGCTACGACAACCGTGTCCTGATGGCGATTCGTGGCGAGCCGACCGCGCCGATCCAGAACTAGTGCAGTTTACAAAACGACATTAAGGCCGTGCAGGCAGCACTGCAAGTGTGGCGGCGCGTGCCGCGATCACATCGGCGTAGCGCCGGCCAATCTGCTGGGCCGCCGCTTCGTCGCGCTGCGCCACCAGCCGGAGATTGGTGTTTGGGTCAACGCACTCCAACTCGCACAGCACCGGGACGCCGTCTTGGTCGAACAGATCGACACGGGCGCGGCTGAGTGAGCCGGGGCCGAACTGCGTGTCCATCCAGCCGACCAGCCCTTCGGCGAAAGCGAGCATACCCGCCGGAAGCTCCGCCAGGGTCACCAGCTCCCGCCGGCTGCTGCCGTCGCCCTTAAATAGCTTTGGCTTTCGCACAGCGTGAGTGCATGCGCCGCCGAGAACGGTCAGCGAGTACTCGCCCGCCTCAACGCCACGCATGTATGGTTGCAATACCGCCCCGTACCGCAGCGTGTCGCCGGCCAGCCGTTGCAGAACTGCCTCCGCCTGTGCTGAGGTAGTCAGGACGAACTGCGCTCGCTTGGCGTCGTCGATCAGAATGGTATGGTTGAAGCGGTTGTAGACAAAGGTATCGATGCCGTCGGCGGAGATCACCGGCTTGAGTACGAGGTTGCTCTCCGCCCACTGCGGATCGCTGTTCAGTTCGGCCAGCACATCGGCCAGGCCCCGCCCCGCAAGGGCCTCGGCAGCATCCTGCCCTGCGTCGCCGGCGATGTAGAACCGGGACGGCGTGAGACGCCCGAGTGCTCGCAGGGTGGCGCCCTGCGCCAACGCATGCTCCAGCGCGCGCCAGTAGCGCGACTTGATGAAGCCTGCGTCGAGCACGGCCCGGTCGTTGATCAGCCGCCGCCGACCATCGGCCTCACAGGCGTCGAGCCAGGCCTGAAATGCCTGCGGATCGGTGCAGCCATTCCAGGTTGAGCTAACGAAGATCGCGTCGAATTGCAGTAGATCAATATTACTGGTCTCCCAACTGATGATCGTCGCTTCATGCCCGGTACCGACGAGCGATTCGTGTAGCAACTGGTCGTCGAACCACGGGCCGTTGGCGCCTGTGGGTGTGTAGGCCGCTGCTGCGGCAATGGCAATGCGTACCAAGAGGTGCTCGCTTTCCGTCAGGTAGCCGCTTCCAGGTGCGGGCGACGCCCGCGCAGCAGGAAACGCGGTTGCGGTTCGCGCTCGCCCGTCCCGCTGTCGCGCTCAAGCTGCTCCAGGGCGGCCAATCACTCGACAGCCACATCGACAAACCCTGCTGCTTGCACCAATGCTTCCATCGGCCCGCTACTCTGAGCGTGCATCAGGGGCAGCGCGTCCTGTATCTCGCTGGAGTAGTGACTCTTCCAGAGGGCATACCCGGGCTCAGCGACATCGGTATCGGTCGGGTCGATCCCGCCGGCCCACCACAGTCCGTCGATAGCGATCATAGCGCCGCCCGGCCGCAGCAATTGCCACCAGTTGCCGAGCGCCTGCGATGGGTCTTTTACAGCAAGATGCTTGATGCTTGTACCTGATCGCGCTGCCGCGCGGCTCAGGCATCAGGCATCAACATCCAGCATGGTTATTCTTCCTTGTGCTGAAACCTGTAATTGTATTTACTGCAACGGGCCAACCACATCGACTCGGTCGCGCAGCGCGTTTCCAAGCAGATTGACGCAGAGGACGGTCAGTGCGATCGCCAGGCCGGGCGCCAGCATGAGCAACGGCGCACGCTGAAAATAGGTGCGCGACTCGCTGATCATGTTGCCCCATTCTGGCGTGGGCGGCCCTAACCCCAGCCCGATAAACGAGAGCGCCGAGAGGTTCAGGATCACCGCGCCGACGTTGATCGTCGCCACGACCAGCGCCGGCCCCAGGATATGCGGCCCGATGTGGTAGCGCAACAACCGCCACGATCCTACCCCAATCGCGCGTGCGCCTTCGATATGCGGCGCCGCCAGAGCCTGCGCAACCTGCGCCCGGTACATGCGAGCATACCAGGTCCAATTCGTCAAGATTAAGGCAACCAGCAAATTGCTAAACGAGGCGCCGAGCAGCGCGGTCAGCGCCAGGGCTAGCAGTACGCCGGGCACTGCCTGGAAAGTAGTCGTCAGCGTGGTGATGCTCTGGTCGAGCCGGCGTGGCCCGGTCGCCGCCAATACGCCCAGAATAAAGCCAATCGCGGTGGTGCCCAGACAGACCAGCAGCGCTCCCAGCAGCGACCAGCGCCCGCCGTGGAGCAGTCGGGCCAACGTGTCGCGCCCGAATTGGTCGGTGCCGAGAGGATGCGCCGGTAACGGGCCGGCCAGGCGGTTGAGGATGTTCTGGGCCACCGGATCGACAGGCCAGAGCAGTGGCCCCGCCAGCACGGCCAGAACGATCGCCAGCAGCCCACCCAGAGCCATTAGCCCCAGCAGGCTCAACCGGCGTTCGGTTTGGGCCTTCGTTACGCCATCCTCAGACGATGTTGTCCTATGCAGGCGCTCGGAGACGTGGATCAAGCAGCACCATCCCTAGATCAGCCAGCCAATTGCACAACAGATAGATCACCGCTGCGGCAAGCACACAGAGCGTAACTACCGGCAGATCGCCCACGAGGGCGGCATCCACCGCCAACCGGCCCACGCCCGGATAGGCAAAGACCGTTTCGATCACCACGGTTCCGGTAAGCAGGTAGGCCAACTCAAGCGCGACCGCCGTCAGCACACCGACGAGGGCGTTGGGCAGCGCGTGGATGATCAGGGCGCCGTGCCGCGAGCACCCCTTGCCCAGAGCGGTGGTAATATAGGCCTGCCCTAAGGCATCTAGCGTTGATGCCCGCACCAGACGCGACACAATCGCGATATTCGGCAGGGCCAGCACCAGCGCTGGCAGAATCACCCCGGCCAGGGTTGGGCTCCCGATCGCTGGCAGCCAGCGGAGCGTAGCCGCAAAGACGAGAATGAGCACCAGGGCCACCCAGAAGCCGGGCGCGGCGGCTCCCAACACCGCCACCGCTTGCAGCATCCCGTCGAGCCGGCCACCGCGGCGTGCAGCAGCAGCTACACCAAATGGCACCGCCAGAATCAGCGAGAACACGACGGCGACCCCGCCAAGGAGCAGGGTTGCCGGGAAGCGCTCGGCATAGAGATCCCAGGTGGGCCGGCCCGAACGATAGCTGATCCCAAAATCGCCGCGCACGGCATCACCCAGCCAGGCAAGATAGCGGGCCGGCAGCGGATCGTCCAGCCGCAACTCGGCCCGCTTGGCCGCCACCATCTCGGGCGTCGGCACATCCACACCCGTGGCGCTCAGCACCAACCGGGCCGGATCGCCGGGGGCGAGTGCAAGTAGCGTGAAGACCAGTACACTCACCAACCACAGGATCAGCGCACTCTGGAGCGCACGACCAAGGATCAGGCGACTGATCACCTTACGCTCCCAGGCCGAGTTCCGGTGTCACCAGGTACAGATCGTTCGGGTTCGGCGTGAAATTGATCACATGACCCTGGCGGAAGGCGGTGATCAGCGGCGGTGTTGCCAGGTAGATGTTCGGGGTATCGGCCTGCACCTGTTCTTGCACCTGCGCCGCCAGGCTGCTGCGAATCGCCGGATCGTCCTCAGCCCGCAGCTGTGCCGCCAACTCCTCAAGCACGGAATTACGATAACCGCCGTAGTTGAAGGCCCCACCCTCCGCGAGCGTGATCGCCGGCATGTACAGTGGGTCGCTCTGGACGCCGATCGAGAACATCGACGCCTGGAATGCGCCGCCCTCGATCGTCTCGACAATGTCGCTGACCTCCTCGACCGTCACGGCGAAGCCGACCTCGCCGAGCATAGCCTGAATCGCCACCGCCATCTGGGTCAACTCAGGCCGACCGGGGTAGCTGTAAAGTAGTACCTCCAACCGCTGACCATCCTGCGTTCGCACACCGTCGGAACCAGGGATCCAGCCGGCTTCTTCCAACAATGTCTGGGCACGGGCGACGTCGCTGCGCTGCGCCTCGACTAGCGGCAGACCAAGACTAGCAGGATAGAGATTGACTGCGACCTGACCTTGACCGTCCAGTGTTGCTTGGAGCAGCGCCTCACGATCGATCGCCAGACTGACCGCCTCACGGACGTTGCGGTCGTCGAAGGGCGCACGAGTGTGATTCAGGATGATATGGTGCATTCGAGTACCGGGGATACTCACCTGCTCGATGTCGGGCGGGAGGCCACGGGCAATATCCGGGGGAACGTTGGTCAACATATCTACATCGCCGCTCTGCAATGCTAACGCTCGCGCATTGGCATCGGGCAGGCGAATCACCCGAATGCGATCCAGCGCACCGCCAACGCCCCAATACTCGGCAAACTGCTCCAGCACAAACTCCTGATCGACCACGAGCTCAACCGGGCGATACGGACCAGTCATGATACTGATGTCATCGACCGGCGGCTTATGGATGACAAAGTTCCAGTTGGCGAGGCTATAGCGGAAACCGCCCAGCGGCTCAGGGGTGGTGAACGTGAGTGTCAGGGCATCGCGAACCAGCACCTCGGTGTCGGACGGCACAAATGTAGCAGCGCCGGGCAGATTAGCCCAACTGCTGGCAAAGGAGTCGGCGACGGCCTGCGCATCAAGGATGCTACCGTCGTGGAAGCGAACACCCTCGCGCAGGGTGACGGTCCATGTTCGCTCGTCACTGCGCTCGACGGACTGGGCAAGCCAGGGCTCGAGTTGCTGCTCGGGCATGAGGCGCATCAGGGTTTCGCCGGCCCCGTAGGTGATCATATTGAAGCCGTTGGTACCCTGGGTGGCGATAAGACTAGTGGGAATGTTCAGGCCAGTGGCGATCCGTAACTCACCCGAAGCGGCGGCGGCGGGAGGCGCCGGGGTATCGGCAGGGGCGGCAGAATCGGCAGCAGGGGCGGCGGTTGGTGGAATGGCGGCAGGTGTACTACAGGCGCTGAGCAACAGCGCAACACAAATCCCGAATCCAATAGCAACGCGCATATATCCTCTCACACGACACGGAGCCGATGCGCGGCACAGCCACATTCAGGCATGCACACGATTGTGACGCTGGATGGCCCCCGACTCATCGAGTTTTATAAATGATTGAAACTATCAATTTCTCGTGTCACTATACTACACGCCTGCAATTTTGTCGAGTCTCGCATGCAAGAGCTTGCAGATGCTATTGCTCGTATGTATGTGCGCTGTTGCCGACGGCAGAACGGCAATTGCCGGTTTTTATCGGGGTCATTGTCACGAATGGGGCTTCAAGACATGCGGCGAGTGCATATGTGGTAATGCCACAGCAGGTTCGCTTGGGTAGGCATCAGAGCGAGGTCGCGCAGCAGACGCGGTTTAGTCAGCTGTTGCTGCCTGCGGCGCCACGACAGCAATGCGGCGCAGACGCGGGTGGAGCCAGACCGCGAGCGCCACCAGACTGAGCAATGCGCAGGTGAGCAGGTAGGGGTACTCTGAGCGCAGTTGATAGAGGCTGGTCGCGATCAACGGCCCGGTCATCGCGCCGAAGCCCTGGGCGGCAATGGTCAAGCCCGCAACAGCCCCCTGCTCGCCCGGTGTGACCTCCAGGGTCGCGGCGGCGGTGGCGCGACTGATAGATCGCCTCGGGCGAGGAAGCCAGGCGGCGCTGCAGCACCGTCAGCGCGAAGCCGACCGTGCCCGCGCGCTTGTCGTTCTGCAGCGCCTCAGCGCGGTTGAACTCCGCGCGGACATAGTTCGTCACCTCACGGTAGAGCTGCGCCTCGGCGTCGGAGAGCTTGTACGGGACGGTATAGACAATCCGCTCCGGGAAGAGCGGGGTGCCATCGAACGTGAGCAGCCGTTCCTTGACCATGCACCGCATCAAGTCGGAGACATCCACCTGGTGGACGCCATCGCGGAACCGGCCCTCGAAGCGGTCGCCATCGAGCAGGGCCAGGAAGAGCTGGAAGTCTTCCTCCTTCCCATTGTGCGGCGTGGCCGTCATCAGCAGGAAGTGGCGCGTGAGCGCGCCGAGCAGCTGGCCGAGCCGGTAGCGCTTGGTATACTGCAACTCACCGCCGAAGAAGGTCGCCGAGAGCTTGTGGGCCTCATCGCAAACCACCAGATCCCAGCGTCCCTCCGGCGCCTGGAGCTTCTGCTGCACCGACTCATCACGGGCCAGCTGGTCGAGGCGCGCAATGACCAGGTGGTTCTCGAGGAACCAGTTGCCGGTGCGGGCGGCTTCGAGCTTATCGTTCGTGAGGATCACTAAGGGCAGGTGGAAGCGGCGATAGAGCTCATCCTGCCACTGTTCGGCCAGGCTGCCAGGGCAGACGATCAGGCAGCGCTGGAGGTCGCCACGGGCGATCAGTTCCCTGATCAGCAGCCCGGCCATGATCGTCTTGCCCGCGCCAGGGTCGTCGGCGAGCAGGAAGCGCAGCGGCTGGCGGGAGAGCATGGTCTCATAGACTGCCGTGATCTGGTGAGGCAGCGGCTCGACCAGCGAGGTATGCACCGCCAAAA
>JAKSDJ010000288.1 GCA_022360155.1 Chloroflexales bacterium
GCGCGAGCGACTTGCTCTACCTGCGGGCGCGGTGGTATGATCCGGGGAGTGGGACGTTGACCACACGGGATCCGTTTGCGGGGCGGGCAGAGACGCCGTACAGCCTGCACCCGTATCAGTACGCCTATTCCAATCCGATACATTACAGCGACGCAACAGGTAAATTTGCTTGTATCATAGCGCTGAATAACTCACTAGCAGGAGTGGGAGGTTCTGATGAGCCCCTATACGTCAACTTCTGTGCAGGATCAATTAGCAAGGCCGATGTATATGTGGATGCAGAAGGTGAGATAGACGCCCTCGGGACGCTCATCAGGCTCTTTGTGGACAGCGATCTTCCAGGAGGAACGACACCTACCGCGATGCAACTGAGAAGGTCACATCTTTCGCCTGCGGCTGAACGTCTCGAGTTTATCCTCCACTACACACAAGACTGGAAGGGGGTGCCATTTAGGAAGATATTTAACGATTCTGGTTTCAACCCACAGTTCCAAGATCCGTGGCCTGAGGAATCGGGTAATCAGGTCGGACATTTTCTAACCGCCGTTGGCTTAGCCTATGCGCCAGACCACTATATTAATTTTTTAACCCGGTTGGGGTTGTTTGCGGGGCTCATCGTTCCAACATCTAGCGAGGATGCTGCACTACGCCTTATAGTTGGTCACGAAAAGGTTTCGGATGAAATTAGCAATGAATTGGCAACAATCCACGCCCAATATCGTGCAGCAACAGACATCGATGTCACAAAGTTTCTTCAGGCGCTTGCCTATGACGCCGAAGGGCGTTATGGCGATCGGGATACATTGCTGTGTGCAATAGTGCAGTTGCCCGAGGCGGCATCAAAAGATAATAGGAAAATCATTCACGACTCAGGCAGGGTGGGTAACAGTATCGAAGATTTGCGCCTCAGCCTGAAAGGTTATGCCTTTGGCTTAAGAATTAAAGACGGGCGCATTGCATCGCTCCAACAGGCAGGCAGTTGGTTGGACGGCAATCTGCGTTAGCGTGGCAATTAGTTCTGATACATTACGGAGCCTTGGCGTGCAAGCAATAATGTCACGCGGGCGAAGCCTTTAGAGCGTTCTCACGCTTGTACGCTAAGACCAATTCAACCTGAACACCACACTTGCATGCTGAATATGAAATGACCCGTTGGTCAGTGGCACGGCGAGAAACAGGTGTTCTCAATAACGATGCGTTTCTGAGGAGCGCAGCGAAGGCTCTCGGCTTTCTGTTGAGGAGATCCTTCGCGTAGCCTGGCCTGAGCCCTTCGGTTCCGCTCAGGCCAGGCTACACGAAGGGTTCAGGCTGACAGGATGCGGAATGGCTCAGTCAAATTAGTATAAGACACTATAAATCTTACTGATAATTGATTCTTATCGCAATATCAATATACGAGAGCGACGTTGTCTTTGCAGGGTGTGATGTTATTTGCAATTGTTTAACCATAATATCGAAGCTTGATGGGGAGGAGGTGTTTTTGGCTATGCCGCTTCAAAGAAGTATACTTGGATTGCTGGGAAGCCCGCACCGCAGAACGATGGTCTTGATCATCAGCGCCGCCTTGCTGGTTGGGCTTGCGATTGCCTACGCAACCTGGTATCAATACAAGCCACACATGCACATTGCCGCCGGCGGCAAAATCGACGACCTCGCGTTTGATACGAATGGTCATCTCTATGTCGTGAAGCTATCGAGCCCCGTTATAGAACGGCGCAGCATTGAGCATGGGCGCATTGACATGGTGCTATCCGCCCATTCAGATTCTGTGTCCTCGATAGCGTTCAATCCGCTGCGCAATATCCTGGTTTCGGGATCGTTCGACACCACGGTGATTTTGTGGAACGCCGCACAGGGCGAAGTCATCCGAACGCTGCGCGGGCATCGCGATGGCGTGACCGATGTTGCTGTGAGTATGAGCGGAACCCTCATTGCGTCCAGCGACGATAGCGACATCATTCATCTCTGGCAGACGGAAAGTGGCGCTATCCTCAGAACCATCGCAGCGCCCAACGGATCGATCGTGAGCATCGCGCTGAGTTCAGACGACCAGTGGCTCGCGGTAAAAGGTCGACATGGCGCTATCGATATCTGGCAGGTAAACACAGGAGCTCTTGTGGCGACAATCCAACCCTCATATCGAGCAAGTAACGTGGCCCTGCATCCCAGTCGGCCCCTGCTCGCATCGGGAGGCGCCGGCGCTAAGGTTGTGGTGTGGCATGTTCCTGATGGCCGGCGCGTAGCGCAATTGGAGGGCCACACAACGGTTATCCAAGTAGTGACGTTTAGTCCTGATGGCCGGCTGCTTGCAACGGCAAGCGGTTCTTCCGGCAATTTCTGGGAAAACGTACCGGCCGATCTGACTATCCGGCTCTGGAGCGTAGCCAGCTCTGAGCTATTAACCACGATCCCAGCGAGTGATGCTTCGTTTCGAACGCTCGCGTTTAGCGCTGACTCGCAGTGGTTGGCGATGGGCGATACCCAAGGCGCAATCAAACTCTGGCAGGTGTCAGACGTCTGCGCACCTTGTCAATAGCGGCCCGATCCGCCAGGAGTTGCCATAGGCGCTATCCTGAGCGCAATGGCATGCTACGATCCTGCTGTGGTAATCGATCGTGCTCCCATTGCCCCCGCACATCCCGCACCATTTGACCTCAGACGCAGAAAACGTCGGCAGCACCCACGCCATCTACGGCATGGACCGCCTGCTCACCGAC
>JAKSDJ010000267.1 GCA_022360155.1 Chloroflexales bacterium
CGGCGCGTTTTCCGACTTCAGCGGCGTGCAAGGCTTGGGTGGCGGCGGCAATCCGTTCGTCTAGGTTGCGACGGCGCGCCTCCAGATCAGCGACGGTGGAGCGGGCTTTTTCGACGTGACTGGGCAGTTCGCGCAACTCACGCTCGCGGCGCAGGGTGCCGGACTCCTTCGTTGCCGCCCCGCCGGTTACCGCCCCGCTGCTGTTGACCTGCTCGCCCTGGAGAGTCACAATGGTCCATCCCCCGGAGAGGCGGCGCAGTTCGGCGCGGGCGGTTGGCAGGTCGCGAACCACGAGCGTGCGGCCCAACAATTGCATAACGACGGCTTGGTAGTGCGGATCGTAGTCGACCAGATCGGCAGCTACGCCCAACACCGCCGCGTTCGCGCCGCCCGATACCGAACGCTCCCGATCGAGCGCCGTGCGGCGCAGCGTGTCGAGCGGCAAGAAAGTTGCCCGCCCCGCTCCGCTGTGCTTCAGCTCGGCGATAGCATCTTCGGCGTCTTGCCAGGTTTCAACAACGATGTTTTGCAGGCGCGACCCGAGAGCGACTTCGACCGCTGTTTCGATCTCTGCGGGCGTGCGGATGATTGCGGCGACCAGCGCAAAGCCTGATCGGCCCGCGCGCTCGGCCCACTGCATTGCCGCCTTGACCCCGGCGAAAGTCCCGGCATAGGCGCGGGCGAGGCGGTTGAGCGATTCAAGGCGCGCCTCGGCATCGGCGAGGGTGCGGCGCACGGCGGCAAGATTCTCTTCGGCGGCGGCGCGTTTACTGCGCAAGGCATCCAGTTCGGCCCGCGCGTCGGTTTCGGCCTCAATCGCGCCGGCCAGGTTTGTCTCGGCGCTCTTCAGGGCGGCCTGTACGGCTTCGACCTGCTGGCGCGCAGCGGCGAAACGCTCCTCGGCCTGGCGCAAGCTGTGTTCTAGTGTGGCCTGTTCGGTGAGCAGTCGCTCATGCTGGTTGCTCAGTTGTTCGGCCCGACTCTGCGTCTCGGCCACGGCGGTTGCAGCTTTGAGCGCCGCATCCTGCGCCGCGCTTAGGTCGCGGGCAAGGGCGCGACGGGTCTCTTCGAAGACGGCGATATCGGCTTCACAGATGGCTAGATGCTCGCGCTGCTCGGTCAGATTCGCCTCGGCGGCTTCCAACGCAGCGGCGGCCTCGGCACGCTCGCGCTCGGTTTCAGTGCAGCGCAGGTCGAGATCCTGCCGCGTGCGTTCCAGATCTTCGGCACGGCGCGATAGGGCAGCCATGCGCTCGTCGCTCACCGCCAGGTCGCGCTGCGCAGCTTCGGCGCGAGTGTGGAGCGCACTGCTCTGCTGGTGGAGTGCGCCGAGATGATCGCGCCGGTCGCGCAAGAATTCGCGCAGGGTACGTACTTCAGCGACGGTTGCGATTTGCCTGGTGCGCGCTTGCTCCAGGGCAGCGGCTAGACGGGCGACCTCCTGCTCCGTAGTGGTTGCTGCGGCCTGTGCGGTGCGCCACTGGGCGATATAGAACTGCTCTTGCGCGCTATGCAGTTCAGCACTTAGTTCGCAATGCTGGCGAGCTTGGTTCGCCTGCCGCTTGAGCGAGCGGAGCCGCGGCTCCAGTTCGCCCAGCAGGTCGGTGAGGCGCTGCGTGTTCGTGTCGGTCTCGCGCAACCGCCGTTCAGCCTCGCTCTTGCGCAGTTCGAAGCTGCTGATCTCGGCGGCGTCCTCGAAAAGGCGGCGGCGCTCTTCAGGACGCAGGGCCAGTGCGGCGTCGACCAGGCCCTGATTGATGATGGTGTAGGAGCTGCCCAGTGGGGCGGTTACCTCTTGTACATCACGCAGCCGCACCCTGGCCCGATTGATGGAATACTCATTTTCACCAACACGGGTTGCGCGGCGGGTGATCGTCACTTCATCGAACTCGATCGACAGCAATCGATCACTATTGTCAATTGTGAGTGAGACTTCGGCGAAGCCAGCTGGCGGGCGTTTACCGCCGCCGCTGAAGAGCAACTCTTCGGTGCGCTTGCAGCGCAATGTGGTGTAGCTCTGCTCGCCCAAAACCCAGCGTACCGCATCGGAAAGGTTCGACTTCCCTGATCCATTTGGCCCGACAACTGCGGTAACTCCAGGACGAAATTCGAAGACTGTGCGCTGCGCAAAGGTCTTGAAGCCTTGGATTTCGAGACGTTTAAGATACATCGACGTTTGAGATACATCTATAGTTATTGCAAAAACAGGAAAGCGTACAACGAACGTCTTGAAACACTATACCACAATACGCGACGCGCATCGTGTTTTACATAGCATGGAAAGGTTTCACTACCGAATGAGTCGGTTGGCTTATCTGACCAGCCATCATCAACGCCTGGCTTAAATCGCTCACTGGGTGCAGATCATCGAGTTTCACGCCCAACTCGACCAGAGCTTGAGCCACGCCAGGGCGAATGCCGCTGAGCATCGTTTGGGCGCCCAGGAGACGAATTGCCTGAGCGGTTTGCAATAAAGCTTGGGCAACAGCCGAATCAAGGGTCATGATTCCAGTGACATCGAGAATAACGGTGTGGCTGCGTTCGCGCGCGACGCTTTGAAGGAGAAGGTCTTGGATCGCTGCGATTCGCCGGCTGTCGAGGTTGCCCACAATTGGTGTAGCCAGAACGCCTTTGCCGATCGGAATGACCGGCAATTCTAGGGTTTGAACCAGATCCAACAAACGTTTCTGTTCAGCATTGCGCTGTTCGAGTTCGATACGAGCCGCGTCGGATTTGGCGCGGGCCGCTTCGGCCTCTTTAGCCTGGTGATCAGCTATGGCCAGCGCTCGGGTCTGGATAAAAATCATGCGCTCGATAATGACCCAGGCCAGGAAAGGGAACAAGCCAACTGATAGCGCCACAATAACCGGCAACGTTGCACCAAGGTCAAAGCCTAAGCCGGGCAATGTTGGCGCGATCACAATGCCGACACTCAGAAGCGATGCAAGTATTGCAGCCCCAAGCGCTAAACGAAAATTGGCGCTCAAGCTAACGAACAAAACGGGAAACAAGAGATAGATCGCAGCGAGAAGAGCTAGTTGGTAAAAAATAAGGCCGGCGCCAATGAGTGATATGGTCTGGGTTACCGCGAGCACAAGGGTCGCTTGCCAGAGCGGGCGACCGCGCAGCAACTGCAACGCAATGCCGCCGCCAATAACCGGAAACAAAACACAAGCGCCATAAATAACAATACCAATAGTAGGCGAGAACACAAGCAGAAACCCGCAAACGATGATTACTCCCAGACCGCTGCCTATAACCGACCATGCGATCCGGTTGATGAGCTGGCGGTGTGAATGTTCGAGAAATTGCTGGGCTGTAGACATTGCACGCTCCTGATACGATAGTTGAAGGCCAGATCATACGCTCATCAGTACAAAACACCATTA
>JAKSDJ010000213.1 GCA_022360155.1 Chloroflexales bacterium
ACTTTTGCCGGCTTGTTGTTAAGGGTGAAGATAAGCTTTCAGCGCTCAGCTATCAATCGTCAGGATGTTGTACGATAGGTGTCTGCCCCTCCAAATGCTCAGTCTATCCTTTGATGAATGTACATGCCTCCGTCGCGTCAGAATACTGATAGCTGACAGTTGAACATTTATGATATACAAGCTGCGTGGCATCATTACGATCGCGGATCTGCTGCGCTTTTCGCAAATCATAGAGGGCAAGAATTAGGCAAAAGATGAAATACTACGCACCATGCCTATATATTGACGGATTGAGGTGTATGTTTCGACAGAGCCCGAAACGTAACTTGCCCGCCTTGACAATGTGCAAATCCGTCGCTACAATGAGCTGCAATGAGCGAAGCAGCATAGCTTGCGCGTATTGACGCATCGCGCAGGTCGCAACAGAAAAGGCGATGACCAGGAGGAGTAGACGCCTCCATCCTGACAGAGAAGGCGGGTCAATGGCTGGAAGCCCCCGCAGGAGCAGCGGCGTCGAACGTAGCCTGAACAAGCTAGCAGTCTGAAGGGAGAAATCTTGTGTAGGGCCGCTCGGGAGAGCCCGTTACCGCTCCCATGAGGGGATCGCTCGCATGTCTGCGACCAGGCGATCTCGAATCAAGGTGGTACCGCGTGTGGCACGCCCACTCGTCCTTGTGAGGATGAGTGGGTTTTTTGATGGAAATGTGCGTTTAGTTTAGAGATTGAAGGTTAGTGATTGGAACTTGAAGTATACAAATGCCAATTGCTGCCCCGTAAACCTACAAACCTGACATGTGCAATCAAATGAGGATGTGTGTATGACGAGCAATGCCCCTACCCGCCCTACCGAGATGGCGAAAGCCTATGAACCGCAGCAGGTCGAGCAACAGCTCTACGCGTGGTGGGAACCATCAGGATTTTTCGCACCCCGCGATGACGCGACCAAACCGCCCTTCGTGATCAGCATCCCGCCGCCCAACGTCACCGGCGAGCTGCATCTCGGCCACGCCATGTTCGTCACCATCGAGGATCTGATCATTCGCTGGCGGCGGATGCAAGGATATCGAACCCTCTGGGTGCCCGGCACAGACCATGCGGGCATCGCCACCCAGACCCAGGTCGAGAAAATGCTGATTGGCGAGGGCACGAGTCGCCAAGCGATTGGGCGCGAAGAGTTCTTGCGTCGCACCTGGGAGTGGAAGCACAAATACGGCGGCGAGATCACACGCCAGTTGCGCCGCCTCGGCGCGAGCTGCGATTGGAGCCGCGAGCGCTTCACCCTCGACGTAGGGCTGAGCCGTGCGGTTCAGACCGCCTTCAAACGGCTCTACGACGACGGGCTGATCTATCGGGGCACCTACCTGGTCAACTGGTCGCCGGCGTTGCAAACCGCTGTCAGCGATCTGGAGGTGGACTACGAAACGCGCAATGTCTCGATCTGGTATGTGCGCTACCCCATCATCAGCGCTGAGTGGTCTGGGCCGACGGCGGATTGGGGCAGCGGGCGCTGGGCGGAGGGAGCGACCGAGTGGATCACCGTGGCAACCACCCGCCCCGAAACGATTCTCGGCGATACCGCCGTCGCCGTCGCCCCCGACGACGCACGCTATACCCATTTGCTGGGGCGTGAGGCCGTCCTCCCAGCCTTGGGGCGGCGCATCCCCTTGATTGCTGACGAGTATGTGGACAAAGAGTTCGGCTCTGGTGCGGTCAAAATCACGCCGGCGCACGACAAGAATGACTATGAAGTCGGCAAGCGCCATAACCTGCCAATGATCAATATGTTGAATAAGGATGCCACCGTCAACGCGGAAGGCGGTCCCTACGCCGGGATGGACCGTTTTGAGTGCCGCAAAGTCATTCTGGCTGACATGGAAAAAGAAGGCATCCTGGTTAAGACCGAACCGCATACCATGAGCGTGGGCATAAGTCAGCGCGGCGGTGAAGTGATCGAGCCGTTGTTGAGCGAACAGTGGTTTGTGCGGACCAAACCACTGGCCGAGCTGGCGCTGGCCGCCGTGCGCGAGGGGCGCACCCGCATCATTCCCGAACGCTTCGAGAGGGTCTATTTTCACTGGCTGGAAAACATCGAAGACTGGTGCATCAGTCGGCAGCTCTGGTGGGG
>JAKSDJ010000961.1 GCA_022360155.1 Chloroflexales bacterium
ACCCTTCGCGTGCGTTCAGGGTGACATGATGCACCGTATTAAACCAGATTTGATATTACGCGGTGGTTGGGGTCGAGAAGCGAAGTTTCCCCGAAAACTCTTCTCGCCGTCGCTGCGGCGGCGAGCAAAAGGATTCTTGGAAGGCTTGCCGCCCGCCAAACCTCCCTGCCGACCGGTGACCGCGTAAGTCCTGTTAAATCAGTGGTGAATTAGGAAGTGGACGCTCGTGTTTTGCGTGGGGATTGGACCACGTGCCAGATAGCTCTACGTTCACTACACTTGGCATACTATCGAAACCGAGTACGAGCGTCAGCCTAGCTATCGGCCAACGAGACGAAGAAGCTAGCATTGTCGAAAGGCTGCTCTTTGAGCCGGACGATCAATGACGATGCATTCTGGCTAAGCGGACGCGGCACAACAATAGTCCCGCTTTCCTGTTCACCTGGACCAATTCGCAGCAGAACGCTAGGCCGCGATTGGCTATCGGAGATTGCGTACTCATTGCCTAGCTGATCGCGGATAATGATATTATCATTACGCAACGGCAATTCTACATCTTGGGTGCTATTATTGCGAACACTCAAGGTTAGCGTTATCTGATCGGTGCAATGGGCTACCTGCTCCAAGGTCATCATTATGTCTGGGTTCTGGGTAGCCGTGGCATCGTCGAACTGCACACCGATCCACTCCTTGGATCGTCGATCCCAGTGCCACCCTATCGTCTGGAAGTCTGACCAGATACAATCCCCAGTTGTCTCTCCACTGCTGAGAAAAACTCCGCCCGTCCCTGGATCAGGAGTGCCCATAAATGGCAAAGGCTGGTCTGGATTAGGAATAGCCTGGGCCGGACGTACCAGCAACAGGACGAACAAGACCAAGGCCAGCGTGCTCATAATTGCAGCCACTCGACCCGCCGGGGTTCGCACAGCGACGACAACCCGCTCAAACAAGGAAGCAGATGCTGAACCCGACGCTGCAGCAGGTTTGGGCGGAGTCGACGGCTCAACAGGTGCAGCGGCTGGCGTCTCTGCACCCGGGGTCTCTGACTGAGCGACACTCTGCCAATTTGGCAAAACCCCGGCAATCAGGCTGTCGATCTCCTTCCAGCGGGTACAATATAACATTTTGGGGATGGCAAGCATCTCATCTTCGGTCAGGTCAATTTCCGAAGATCGCTCGGTGACCAAGAAGGCTGGCAGTTCATCCAGACCTTTCAATTCGACCTTCCAGTCGAGAGCAATCTCCGACCCTTCTTGGATAGTGGGGGCAATGACCACAACCCGCCGACATGTGCGAAAATCGGTGAGAGTCGCCTTCTGTGCGGACAGAAAATCGGAGCGATGTTCATTGAGGAAATTGGTCAAACTATAGAAGTAGGAGATGACCTGGTTATAGGGATTGCGCCGACCAGGGTTTAATCGTTTACGCTCCCCGTTTGCACTTTCGACATACCAGTGGCCATTGACGCCGCCGAAGATTTTGCCATCGCAGTGCTTCAACTCAATAATAAAAACTGCATCCTGTTTGATGATCACCAAATCCATATTGCGCCCGCCCACGCTGAAATTCGCCAGGATGAGATACAATCCATCCAGACGCTCCAAGCCATTTGCTAGCGCCACAATGGTTCGGCGTTCGTTGGGGTGTTCTGGCTTCTCGCCAATCCAGACCTGAACTGCCATAACAAAGTATAAGTGATAGGCTGCGAATGACCCATTACGATAGCTTGTCGCGCCAGTAACTGGTCATTCGTAACTCGCTATTCTTCCAAAGCCAGGGTTTTGCGCAACTCAACGATCTGGTCGCGCAGCGATGCAGCCTTCTCGAATTCGAGATCGCGGGCCGCTTGTTTCATCTGCTTCTCAAGATCTTTAATCAACTTAACCACTTCATCGCGTGGAATGTCAATCACGCTGGTCGCACCGGCGGCGACATCTTTGCCATTGACAACGTATTCACCTCGCTCCTCAGCAACCTTGCGCAGACGATCGGTCAGATCGCGAACTTGCTTGCTAATCCCAATCGGGGTGATATTGTGACGTTTGTTGTATGTCATCTGGATATCACGGCGGCGCTGCGTTTCCCGGATCGCGGCGTCCATCGAGGCAGTCACTGTGTCGGCATACATAATCACGGTACCTTCGATATGCCGCGCTGATCGCCCGATGATCTGGATCAGCGAGGTTTCAGAACGGAGATAGCCCTCCTTGTCGGCGTCGAGGATCGCAACCAGTGAAACCTCTGGCAAGTCCAAACCTTCGCGTAAGAGGTTGATGCCGACGACAACATCATAGACACCTAAACGCAAGTCGCGCAGAATTTCGACTCGCTCGATTGTATCGATATCGGCATGGAGGTAGTGGGTGCGAATTCCCATCTCCTTGAGATAGTCAGCTAGGTCTTCAGCCATGCGCTTGGTTAATGTCGTCACCAAGGCGCGTTGATGATGCTCCACCCGCTTGCGGATTTCGGCGACCAGATCATCAACCTGGCCGCGGGTAGGTCGAACCTCGATAGTCGGGTCGATCAGACCGGTGGGCCGGATGATCTGCTCGACAATCTGGTCGCTGTTCTGGCGTTCATACGGTCCAGGCGTAGCCGAGACATAGACCGCCTGGTAGATATGCTGCTCGAACTCTTCGAAGCGCAAGGGACGGTTGTCAAGCGCTGAGGGCAGCCGAAAACCATAGTCAACCAGTGTCGCCTTCCGTGAATGGTCGCCTTTATACATCCCACGCACCTGCGGGATGGTGATATGACTCTCGTCCACGAACAGTAAGAAATCGTCCGGGAAGTAGTCGAGCAATGTCCAAGGCGTCTGGCCAGCCGCGCGGCGATCCATATGGCGCGAGTAGTTCTCGATGCCGCTGCAATAGCCGATCTCGCCGAGCATCTCCAGGTCGTACATGGTGCGCTGCTTGAGGCGCGCTGCCTCAAGGTTTTTGCCTTGCCCCTCTAAGGCAGTTAGGCGAGTGCCCAACTCATCCTGGATATCGCGGACGGCAAGCGCCAACTTCTCTTTGGTAGCGACGAAGTGCTTGGCGGGATAGATATCGATGCTGGTGCGGTTGAGCAACACCTCGCCAGTCAGCGGGTCGAGTTCGACGATCCGCTCGATCTCATCGCCCCAGAACTCAGCGCGGATGGCGATCTCGCTGTTGACCGGCAAGATGTCAAGCGTGTCGCCGCGCACACGAAACGTGCCACGGTGGAAATCGATGTCATTGCGCTCGAACTGAAGATCGATCAGTTGGCGCAGCAGCTTGTCACGGTTACGAATTTCGCCCTGACGCATCGAGATAACAACCTGACCGTAGTCCTGAGGCGAACCCAGCCCAAAGATCGCTGAAACCGAGGCCACGATCAACACATCGCGCCGGGTAAAGAGCGCCTGGGTCGCGGCGTGGCGCAGCCGGTCGATCTCTTCGTTGATCGCCGCTTCTTTTTCGATATAGAGATCTTTGCTGGGCACGTAGGCTTCAGGAGTGTATTCGTCGTAGTAAGAGATGAACATCTCTACGGCAGCGTCGGGCAGAAAATCGCGAAACTCAGCCCAGAGCTGCGAGACCAGGGTCTTGTTATGCGCCAACACCAGAGTCGGTCGCTCGACCTGCTCGAAGATCCAGGCCATAACTGCAGTCTTGCCGGTTCCGGTCGCACCGAGCAAGGTCTGATGGCGATAATCCTGACGCAGTCCTTCGACTAGCTTTGCAATGGCATCCGGCTGATCGCCGGTGGGCTTGTAGGGCGCCTCGACTTGAAATGACATGGCACTACTATCTTGATTTTCGGTGATGGTGATCAGAGGGTCGCCGTTGACCTGACACCCAGCGGTAGGTTAAGATTCCGTATGCTTGCTGCTCTTCTATTATAGCTAACTCCCGACGGTTTTGCACGAGAGATTCGAGATTCGATCCAATATTCGTCAATTCCAGCAAGAATTGTCAAGATCGGGCGTCCTGTTTCAGTGCGGCGGTGAGGCCTAAAACCCAATCCGTTCATCATTGCGCTGCGTTTTGACTAAGGGTTCATAAAGTCATTATTTCCCCACCAGCAGAGGGTCATGCTGAGCCCTTCGGTCCACTCAGGGCCGGCTTCGCGAAGCATCTCGGCTTCTATTGGTGCAGCGATGGGCGGCGCACCAATCGTATGATGTTAT
>JAKSDJ010000335.1 GCA_022360155.1 Chloroflexales bacterium
CAACTCGGCGGCGGGTTAGGCGGTGGCGCGTTTAATGCCGAAGCAACTCCGCTATATCTGGCAGCGACCCAGCCGGTCAATATGCAAATCGCAGTCACGGGTTCCAGCACCGACAGCCTGAGTCTTGAACTTTCTCACGGCGCGACGTCCGTCTTTACTAGCGCTCCGGTTTCCGGCGGCGAAATTGTTTGGGTGACTACGGAACTTGCGGCTGGGGTGAACCAATTGCGTGTCACCGCAACTGGAGGCAATAGCGCACCTCTTGCTTATGCAATCACAACTAGCCCAATCGGGCAGCCAGGCTTTAGCTGGAGCGGCGTCTCATACGGCCCCAATCCCGGTAATTCGACCATCCGGCTCACGTTCCCATCTGACGGCCTGTATCGTTTCACGATGGCAGCCAGCAGCGGTCGCTACCAATTCCTGCTCGCAGATACTTACTTGAAAAAGGTCATCACGACTGCGGGAGCCGATTTTACTGCCTTCATACCTGCCGGTACGCATCAGCTCGTTATTGACCAAGACTCGACGACAAACACGACCTGGAGTGTTGACATTGCGCCGACCGAGGCGCCGAGCGATAGTTTGCCTTATTCTCAGGCTGGCTCAACGCTAGGTGGCGGCGGCAACGATGTTGGCGAAGAGTGGCTGCCGCTTCATCTGACTGCTGATACGCCAGTCAACATCAAGGTGATTGCGCAGGGCGGCAATGTTGGCGACTCGCTCTCTGTCGAACTCTACAACAGCCTGGGCGGCTCACCAGTATTTACTGCTAGCAATGTCTATAAAGATGAGGTTTATTGGGCGACATCTCAACTGGTTTCAGGTACGAATTTGCTCCGGCTCAGCGCAAATGCAGGCAATACCGCAGCAATGGCCTATCAGATCGAAGTGATGGGAGTGGTCACCTTCCCGACGACTTGGAATGGTGTGTCGCTTGGCAATGGGCTGAATTCAACCGTACAGCTTATTGCTCCCGAGGACGGTGTTTATAATGTGACAATGACGGTGTCGGTCGGCGCCGGCCAGATCCAACTCAACAATGCGACGCTTATGCAGCAACAGGAAGCCGGTCTAGCCAACAGCAGCACAACCTTGCGAGTTCCCTTGAGCGCCGGACCCCACACCTTTATCTTTCAGCAAGATCCAGGCCAACCTTTGACCGAATGGCGAATCGCAACCAGTCTACGCCGCGGCAATACGCCGTTGTCCATCGCATCGGTGACGCCATCCTTTATCCCGGCGGCTACAGACGCGATCATAACGATCACCGGTCAAGGATTTGAGAGTGACACGGTGGTTGAAGTGGTTGACAGTGATGGGAATGTTATACCCTTCACCAGCGTCGTTGTAAGCAGCAGTGAAATCAAGATTACGGTTCCGGCTTCGGCCCCCAGCGGCGTGTATACGATTCGTCTGACCAACAGCGATGGGGGCATCCTCAACCACTCGGGTGCGCTAAACGTCGGCGAGACACGGATCTACCTGGCTATCGTTTCCCGCTAGCGTAAGCCTCTAACACCAATCCGCCCATCAAAAGCGGCCCGCTGGCAATTGCGAACGGGCCGCTGTTACTAGATATCGATCCGCAGATGCCACAGATATTTATATGCCCTTCATCTCCGTCATTTGTGACACTTTAGCGCAAAGCACCCCCGAATACTCTGCACCTGGCGCCGTGAAGCCCAGCTAGAAATAGCACGCGGCGGAGCGCCGTGTCAGCGACAGTAGACGCGCATCACGCCGTAATCACCAGGCATCACGTCACCGCCCAATCCGAGCCCGCCAAGCAGCCAACCGAACCAGTCATCGCCGCTCTCCGTGCGTTGTGCCGAGCTGCGCTGCGCCGGTCCACAGAGGAGCAGATAGTCCTTCGCCCGAGTCAGCGCGACATACAGCAACCGCTTGCGCTCGGCTCGCTCCATGCGCTGCTCTTCATCGAAGGCTAGTTGGTACGCCACGGGCCTAAGCAAATCGTTGGTTGGGCCGCGTAGTTGCAATGCGAGGCCGTAGGCGCGCCGCGCCAGCCAGAGCCCATGCCGCACCGTATTCCGCCGCCCCAAATCGGGCAGCGCAACGATGGGAAACTCCAAGCCTTTGCTGCGGTGGACGGTCATCAACTGCACACTGCCCTCGGCTTCGAGCGGGGCCTCGCCTTCGCGTGGCTCGGCCTGCAGTAGGCGTTCAAGATACTCACGGAACGCGCTCAAGCCCTTGATGCTAGCCTTACGCGCCGCTTCGATCAGCTTTTCGACGTTGGCCCGCCGCCGATCGCCATCATCGAGACCACTGATGGTGGCCAGATAGCCGGTAGCAGCCAGGGCGGCGCGCAGCAACTCAACCACCGTGACTCGCCCACGGAGGCGCTGGAGGTCGTGCAATGTCTCGCGAGTAAAGGCGAGCCGCGCAATTGGAGATTGAAATGTGGCATTAGATGCTTCTGCAAACCCTACTGCTAATTCCCCCGACGCCTCCAAAGGAAGCCGCTGATCGCCAAGATCCATCAGGGCCTGCCACAGGCTGTTTGGATTAGCGAAGCGCAGGCGTAGAATAGTTGCATCATCGAGCGCAAAAAGGGGCGAACGTAACACGCCGACCAAGGCCAGCTCATCGCTCGGATCGTCGAGCGCCCGCAACAGGTGTATCAGATCCTGGACCTCTTTGCGTCCATAATAGCCACGGCCCGCCGTGGTCAGGTATGGAACGCCTAGCTCGCGAAAAGCCTGCTCGTAATAGTCAAACACGGTTGAGGCCTGAAAGAGCAGCGCGAAGTCGCTATATTCGGGTTTGCGCCAGCCAGTGGCGCCAGCGACGATTGGACCGGCCTCGCCCGCAACCAGGTCTTTGATCCGCTCGGCCAGCAGACGCGCTTCGGCGCTGCGGCGCGCGTCGGCATTTTCTCCGGCGACAACGTGTAATTCGATGCAGTATGGATGGGGCGGTTCTGAACGATGTGCGTGCAATGGTTCGTAAGGGAACTCATACGGTCGTTCTACTCCCGTGCGGGTAAAGATTGCTTGACCAAGCTGGTTGATCCAGCTCACCAGCCGTTGGTGTGACCGAAACGAAGTGTCGAGTGAGACAGCCTTTCCGGTCGATGCGGTAATATCGTCGGCGACGGTCCGAAAAACGCTCACATCGGCGCCACGGAAGCGATAGATGGACTGTTTTCCGTCGCCGACAACGAAGAGATGCGGATTGAGCGGAAAGCGTGACGATTGACTCTGTGCAGGCGACTCTTCAGGCGCTACGCTCTGTTTGCGCATTCCCGGCAAGCCGGTGAGCGCATAGATGATTGCGCGCTGTTCGTCGTTGGTGTCCTGGAATTCGTCAACCAGCACTGCCCGCAGTTCATTCTGCCAGCGGGTCTGTACATAGGGGTGTTGTTCCAGCAGGTCACGGGTTCGTCGTTCCAGATCATCGAAGTCGAGAACGTCTTGCTGTTCCTTGTGGGCGGTGTAGCGCGCTAAGGCTTTTGCATAGAGCAGGCGCAAGCTCAAAATGCTCAGGGCCGCACGCTGTTCCAGATCCTCGTCGAGCGCTAGTTCGATCAGCGGGGCATGCGCGGCGTAGCTATCGCGCAGCGTGCGCAGCGCTGTTTTCGCAGCGCTCAGGTCTTCCTCGGAGCCCCAGGCTTTTTTGCTGCCCCCTTGCAGGTTGATGGTTTTGATCGCTGTAAAATCAGACATATCCAGATCATCGCCGAGGGCTGCCAAGCAGCCGGCAACAGTCCGTACCTGGGCGCTGATTCGGTCGTCTGGCGGGGCGGCTGGCGCTAGATGGAGCAGCGTGTCGCTTGCTGCGCGCCAGGCGCTTGTGGCTCGCACCTCGGCGTAAGCGGCAGCGCGGGCTGCGGTGAGGCGATCGCGCCACTGGTCAAGCAGTTCTTGCGGCGTAGCCGGCAGATCGCGGAGGGCTGCCCGCACCTCGGCGCCGCCAAGCAGCATGCCGCTGAGAATGCTGCGTAGCTCGTCGAGGCCAAACTCTTCGAGAATTGAAAAGCGCGGGTCGGGCCTGATGGATTGTTCGGTGGCGGGAGACAGCTCGGTTTCTTGCTTCTTGGTTTTTAGGGACTGCTGAACAGCTTCGCCCAATGCTTCATCGATGCTGCTGGACAAGAGCATACCCGCTTCGACTTCATCCAGCACAGCGAAACGTGGGTCAAGGCCGGTTTCGGCGGGATGGGCGCGCAGCAGAGTGGCGCAGAAGCTGTGAATGGTGCCGATGCGCGCCGACTCAACGGCAGTACGGCGTTCTTCCCACTCCAAACGCTCGGTCGGCGCGGCGGCGCGGGCGCGGGTTTCGATGGTGTGGCGCACCCGCTCGCGCATCTCGCGGGCTGCCTTCTCGGTGAAGGTCACGGCCAGTACTGCATCGACGCCATACTCGCCAAACAAGCGGAGATAGCGTTCGACCAGCACTCGGGTTTTGCCGCTGCCGGCGCCGGCAGTAACGACCAGGTTGTCGGGGAGGTGGATGGCAGTGTGTTGTGCCGGCGTGAAGTCCATAACAGCGGGCGATTTATTCGGCACGCTTGATATATTCGATGACGCCTTGAATGCCGAGTCGCTGTTCCAGCGACAGCACATGCTCCAGTGCTGGCCGATAGGGATGTTGGGAATACAGCATGCGTCGAGCTACTTTGGTGCAACCCAGCCATTTGAGGTGATGATAGGCCACCCATTCGGCAAAGCCTTCTCGCAGCATATTGTCTTCCAGCAGCGGACAGTGCTCGCCTTGCCAGGCGTGGGCATACTCATGGGCGACGGTCGTCCGAAAAATTAGCAGGGGCAGACCATAGAGCAGGTAAATGATCCGCAGATGTCCTTGGCGTTGGTAGAGGCCCAAGGTGCTCCGCACATCATCGGGTTGCAGCTCGCTGCCCTGGGTGCGGAACGCCTGGAGTGTCGGCGCATCAACCAGACGAAACGCGACACCCACATTGAGCGTAAGCCCGAGTTGCTTGATCACCTCGGCTACAGTCTCATCGTAAACTCGCTGGGCGACGTTGGGAGCATAGACTGCTGTGTTGTGGCATGTAGCGCATTGGTTGCGTCCATCGTGCAACCGCCAGTGCGTTGAACCAAGTGGCGCGCCACAACAATCGCAACGAGGGCGGGTCGCAATACAGTTGGGACAATATCGTTCGGGGCGATCAAGCAGGGTATAATAGCCAGATGTCAATGAAGCGCCGCAGGAAGCGCACTGCTCCGCAGTAATAAGCTGAGAGGGATGGATTGCCTGAATTGTCATTACGCCCTCACCAATGCCGAAAAATCACTAAGCACAATAAAAGGATACCACAGACGAAGCAGTGACGCAATAAGCGATGGCAACGCGCCAGAACACGGCTTGGCATCGGTTAATGAGCTAGCCCGCCGGACCAGAACAACAACTGCATGAGCACAAGTCCTATATACTGGCAGGACTTGTGCGGTGGTGGGGCTCGGGGGGCGAAGCTTCCCCGAAGACTCCTTCTCGCCGTGGTAGTGGCGAGAAAAAGGATTCTTTGAGCGGCTTGCAGCCCTCTAACCCTCCCTGTTGATCGGTGACTGCGTATATACTGAGCAGTAATTGTCTACTGTGCGATAGGAGGAGCCCAATGGAACGGAAGCGTGTCGGAATTCTGATCTTTCCCAATGTTGAAGTCCTGGATTTTTGCGGCCCATTTGAAGTCTTCTCGGTAACGCGCCTGAACGAAGAGCAGCGGCGCGAGATATCTTCGCCCTTTGAGGTCATCCTTGTCGCCGAGCAGAGCGACCTGGTCATGACAACCGGCGGCATGCGGGTCATACCCGACTATTCGCTGGACAATTGTCCTTCGCTCGATATCTTGGTTGTGCCTGGCGGCTGGGGCGTGCGCCAAGAAATCAACAATGACCGCTTGATCGCCTGGATCGCCGTGCGTGGACAAGCAGTCGAAACATTGACTTCAGTTTGTACTGGGGCCATGCTGTTAGGACAGGCCAGTCTGCTCAAAGGGCGGCGGGCGACCACGCACTGGCGATCTCTCGGCTGGATGCGCGAGTCGTTTCCGTCAGTCCAGGTCGAGGAGGCGTTGCATGTGGTTGAAGACGGCAATATCGTTACGTCGGCGGGGATCTCGGCGGGGATCGATATGGCGCTGCGCGTCGTAGCCCGCTATTACGGCGAAGCAGTCGCCCGGAATACCGCACGCCAGATGGAATATCCATTCCCCGATGACAACACACGGCGAGTGTGAAGAACGGCGGCATCCTTCGCTGCGTCAGTCCTGAGCCCTTCGGCTGCGCTCAGGACAAGCTTCCGAAGGGCTTAGGACAGGGGTTTGAACGTTTGAACGTTGGCCGGTTGCCACATACTGCACTATCGGCGGCTATTTGCGACAGTATCTACATATTGCAGGTTGACGGGGTAGATGCTCTTCATCTGTGGTAATCTGTGGATCGATATACAGAGGCAGCCGGATGGATAAGACAGATTGGTATAAGGAGGTTTTATGGCCAGGGTATTCGATGCTATCACCGATGAACTGCACGCGTTTATAAGCGCCCAACCACTGTTCTTTGTGGCCACAGCGCCGCTTGCCGCCGACGGGCACGTCAATCTCTCGCCCAAGGGTCTGGACTGTTTCCGTATACTCTCGCCGCACCGCGTCGCCTATCTTGACATGACTGGCAGCGGCAACGAGACGTCTGCGCATCTGCTCGAAAATGGCCGCATCACCTTCATGTTCTGCGCCTTCAGCGGGCAACCGCGGATTCTGCGGCTCTATGGTCACGGGCGGACGGTCCTGCCCGCAACCGATGAGTGGACGCAACTGCAGCCATTATTCCCTAATCACCCCGGCGCTCGCCAGATCATCGCGGCTGAGATCACGCGGGTGCAAACCTCGTGCGGGTTCGCCGTGCCGCTGATGGAATACACCGCCCAGCGCGGCACCCTGATCCGCTGGGCCGAGGCGCGGGATGACAGCGCCCTCGACGCCTATTGGCAGGAGAAAAACCGCCACAGCATCGATGGTTTGCCCACACCACTGGCGGTTAACCTTGCAGACGACCAAGAGTGAGGATAGTATGTCGAATTCTGAAATCTGTTTTCTCACTGCTACCGAGTTAGCCCGGCGTATCAAGTCCCGCGATCTATCCGTGACTGAAGTCATGCAAGCGCATCTCGACCAGATCGAACAGGTCAATCCGCACGTCAACGCAATTGTAACGCTTCATGCGGAGCAGGCGCTGGAGCAGGCCCGCCGTGCCGACGCCGCCCTGACCCGCGGCGACGCACTTGGGCCGCTCCATGGATTGCCGGTTGCGCACAAAGACCTGGTTCTGACCAGGGGCATACGCACCACCTTTGGCTCGCCAATCTTCAAGGACTTTGTCCCCGATCAGGACGAGTTGATCGTCGAACGCTTGAGACAAGCCGGAGCGATCAGCATCGGCAAGACCAATACACCCGAATTCGGCGCAGGTTCGCAGACCTTTAACCCGGTGTTCGGCGCAACGCTCAACCCCTACGATCTGAGCAAAACCTGCGGCGGCAGTAGCGGCGGCGCTGCGGTAGCGTTGGCCTGCGGCATGATCCCTATCGCCGACGGTAGCGATATGGGCGGATCGCTGCGGAACCCGGCCAGCTTTTGCAATGTTGTGGGGCTACGACCCTCTATTGGGCGCGTGCCAGTTTGGCCGGCGCTGAGCGCGTGGGTTCCGCTCTCTGTGGCGGGGCCGATGGCCCGCACGGTCGAAGATGTCGCCCTGATGCTCGGGATTATTGCCAGCGCCGACGCCCGCGCGCCCCTGAGTATGATCACACCGCAAGGCCACTTTGACCAAGCGCTAGAGCGGGATTTTCGCGGCGTTCGGGTTGCCTGGAGCCCCGATCTGGGCGGCTTGCCGGTCGATCCCGCTGTCACCGCAGCTTTGGAAGCGCAGCGCCACATCTTTGCAGACCTGGGTTGCGCCCTGGACGAGGCGACACCAGATTTTGCCGACGCCGACGAGGTCTTTAAAACCTGGCGGGCCTGGCACTTCGAGTTAGCCTTCGGCGACCTCCTTTCAACGCACCGCGACCAGCTGAAGGAGAGCGTAATCTGGAATATCGAGGCGGGCCAGGCGCTCGGCGGGCCGCAGCTTGGACAAGCCGAACGCAAGCGGACGGCGCTGTATCAGCGGGTGCGGGAATTCATGGAAACCTACGAATTTCTTGTCCTGCCAGTTAGCCAGGTTCCGCCCTTCAATGTTGCGCAGCCGTACGTGAGTGCGATCAATGGCATGCCGATGGAGACCTACATCGACTGGATGTGCTCGTGCTACTACATCTCGGTGCTAGGCTTGCCCGCTATCTCGGCGCCCTGCGGCTTCACGCCGGAGGGTTTGCCGGTGGGCGTGCAGATCGTCGGGCGGCATCAGGACGACTTCGGGGTGCTGCAACTGGCCTATGCTTTCGAGCAGGCAACCGGTTTTGGGCGGTGCCGTCCACCAATAACGCAGGTCCGGCAATGAAACCGCCTGTGGCGATCTATCGCCGGGCTTCATAACGGTGCTTCAGCGCATGATGTTGACAAATCCATTCGCCTTATGCCAAGGGTGTTGTGCTCGCGTTTGGGCCGATATTGTGCGATACATAACCATTCGCGCCCATGATTCGGTTTGACATCACATCTATCTCGATTATACTATGTCCATTCTGTAATTGGCCCAGGTACAAACTTCCAATAAAGTTGAACGCCATGAGCGCAATCCTCGCGTGGGCGTGTTTTCAGGATCGCGGCGTCTGTTCAATAACGAACGATATCGCTTGAAGACAACGCTCTAAGTCAAAACGAGAATTGCGGTAACAGCCCCAGCGGCAGCTTTCCGCTGCAGTTGCGTCTATGCTTTGGTTTCAGCTTAGTCTCCACGACTACATTACCTAGGCAGTCATAGAGTACTCTCTCGCACTGTATCATTGGATTATGACAAATGAGGTGTGTCAATGTGGCATTTCTGGTCCAGGACGACCCGTCTGATGGCACTGGTGTTTCTGACCGCTTTGATCGTCGCGTGTGGCAGTACTCCCTCTGCCGAAAACCCTAACGCAACTCAGCCCCCTGCTGACTCGTCGCCTACTGATGCTTCGACCGATCCGGCAACGCCAGCTTCCGACTCGACAACAGCAAATGCTCCCTTAGCGCTCACGGCGGGCGGTTTTCCTGCCAAACCCATCCAGATCATGGCGCCTGCGAATCCCGGCGGCGGCTGGGATCAGACGGCCCGTCTGATGGCCCAGGTTGTACAAGACACCCAGATAAGCCCGGTTGCGCTTGAGGTGTTCAACGTTCCAGGCGCTGGCGGCACAATTGGCCTAGCCCAGTTGGTCACCCAAAACCAAGGTGATGCAACAACCATCATGGTGATGGGGCGAGTCATGATCGGCTCGATCCTCGTCAATCAGGCGCCGGTGAACCTCGAGGCCGTAACGCCGCTGGCACGCCTAACTGCTGAGTACGAGGTTTTAGCCGTGCCCGCCGACTCACCCTACCAGACGCTCCAGGATCTGCTCGACGACTTCCAAGCCAATCCCCAGGATGTTGCGTGGGCCGGCGGCTCTGCTGGCGGCACCGACCATCTCTTGGTGGGCCAAATTGCCAGTGCTACAGGCGTAGAGTCCTCTAGTATCAACTATGTTGCCTATAGTGGCGGCGGCGAAGCGGCAGCGGCGGTTATTGGCGGGCAGGTCAATGTCGGGGTCAGTGGTGTTGGCGAGTGGATTGATTTTGTCGAGGCTGGTCAGATGCGGTTTCTGGCGGTGAGTAGCACTGATCGCCTGTCAAACACGCCTGATACGCCCACCCTGGTCGAGAGCGGCGTGGATGTCGTATTGCTCAACTGGCGTGGTGTGGTCGCCCCCCCCAACATCGATCCTGAAGAACGCGATTGGTTGGTGCAGATGTTGACCGCTATGAACGAGTCTGAGGCGTGGCAACAAGTGCTCGAAACCAATGGTTGGGACAACGTCTTTCTGACCGATGGCCTTGCCGAGTATCTTGTCGAGGAAGACGCGACTATATCCGCTATTCTCCAAGATATTGGCATGACTGAGTAGAGTGGTGGAGTCGCTGCAGGAGCATAGAATCGTATGCATATTATGCGTCTCGTCGCTATCGCGATTTTCATGTTCGGCATTGCTTATCTGGCGGTTGCTTTTGACATCGAGGTATCGGCAACCTACGCAACGATTGGGCCGCGTTTCTTTCCGGTCGCTATTGGAATTGGGATGGTCTTGAGCGGGGTCTGGCTCTTTGCGACCCCCAAACAAGTGCTCGAAGCTGACTCCGAGCAGATGATCGCGCTGGACTGGCCTCGTTTTGGCGGCTTACTGGCCATTATGATCGGCTATATCACATTGTTACAGCCACTGGGTTATATCATCACTACAACTATGCTGATGCTTGGCGGCAGTCAACTCCTGGGAGAACGGCAGCATCTGCGTCGCGACGCTATCGTCGCGGTATTGCTCGCGGTTGTCACCGGCTTCGTTTTTGCTCGTCTTCTAGGAATCACGCTGCCCGAGGGACTCATTGGGTGGTAAGGAGCGTCTGTGGAAGCAACACCAGATATTTGGGCTAACATCTTGAATGGTTTTGCGGTCGTGCTGACTCCGCAAAACCTGCTGTTTGTCGCCATCGGTGTGCTAGTTGGCACCGCCATCGGCGTGCTGCCGGGCATTGGGCCGTCGTTGACCATCTCGCTCTTGCTGCCGGTGACGTTTGGTCTTGAACCCACTTCGGCATTTGTGATGTTCGGCGGTATCTTCTATGGTGCGATGTATGGCGGCTCGACCACCTCGATCCTGGTCAATACACCTGGCGAGTCATCCTCGGTTGTCACCGCGGTGGATGGCTTCCAGATGGCCAAGAAAGGGAGAGGCGGCGCAGCGCTGGCAACCGCTGCTATCGGTTCTTTTTTTGCCGGAACGATTGCGACGCTCTGCCTGATGTTGATTGCGCCGTTGCTGGTCCGCTTTGCGCTCAGTTTTGGCCCGCCGGAATATTTCGCGATCATGCTGCTGGCGCTCAGCGCGGTGACTGGCTTGGCCGGTCGTTCGGCGCCGAAAGCGCTGTTCGCGACGCTGCTCGGTTTGGGTATCGGTATGGTCGGCATCGATCTCCAGACTGGGCAAGCCCGTTTCACTTTCGATAATCTCAATCTGCTTGGCGGCATCGACGCGGTGATGGTCGCCATCGGGCTCTTCGCCGTGGGCGAGGTTTTCTGGGCCGCAGCGACGATCAAGCGTATCGACGAAGAGACCGTCGCCTTGCGCGGGAGCTTGTTGATGAGTCGCGAAGAGTGGCAACGCTCCTGGCCATCCTGGATGCGCGGTACAGCGATTGGCTTTATCACTGGGATTTTGCCCGGCGCTGGGGCGACGGTTGCTTCATTCCTCTCTTACAATGCCGAGCGACGCTTTGCCAAGGGGCGTAACGAGTTAGGGCAAGGCGCTATCGAGGGTGTGGCCGGCCCAGAAGCGGCCAACAACGCTTCCGCCGGCGGCGCGCTGGTGCCGCTTTTGGCGTTGGGCATCCCCGGCTCGGCGACTACCGCCGTCATGCTGGTCGCATTCCAGCTTTATGGCCTGCGTCCCGGACCACTACTCTTCGCCCAGCAAAGCGAACTGGTCTGGGGCTTGATCGCCAGCCTGTATATTGCAAATGCCGCCTTGCTCTTGCTGAATCTGCCGATGGTGCGACTCTGGGTGCGCCTGCTCGATGTGCCCAAGCCGGTGCTCTATACCGCGATCTTGGCTTTCAGCTTCCTTGGGGTCTATAGCGATACCCGGAGCGTGTTCAGTATGGCGATCCTGCTGGTTATCGGGATTATCGGCTTTCTGCTGCGCCGCTTCGACTTTCCGCTCGCGCCAGTCGTTCTTGGCGCGGTGCTCGGCCCCCTGATCGAGCAGGAGTTCCGGCGCAGCCTGGCAATCTCGGTTAACGATTACAGCATTTTCTTCACTCGTCCGTTGTCGGGGACTATTATGGCCCTAGTGGTTGTGAGTTTCCTGGTTCCGCTGATCAGTCTGCTCTGGCAGCGCCGCTCCTCTGCGCCCAAAACAGCGTCCTCGGGCTAACGATCTTTCGTTAGTGGTAAGGGCGAGCGGTATAAACATTCAGGGCCTATCTGAAACGGGTCATGGAGTGCGGCAGCCGTGCTGCTGCGCGCAAGCATAGCTGCCACACTCCATAATCGTCGTATATCCGTCCATTTGTGCCCAAGCGTTGACCCCGCCAGTTGACTGTTCGGGCGATTGCTCAGACGACCCCTCATGCAAAAAGCACATACTGACGCAGAAACGCCTCGACTGCTTTGTAGAAGGCCTCGATGGTTTCCTGCTTGCGCCAGCCGTGGCCCTCGCCCACATACACGTGATACTCGTGCGGTATACCGCGCCGGCGCAGCGACTCGACAATACTGTCGGATTGCGCGCGGGGAACGACCTGGTCCTCCTCGCCCTGGAAGATCGCAATCGGGTCTTTCAGTAGCTCGACATGGAAAATCGGCGAACGCTCGCGGTAGATCGAGCTCGCTTCCGGCAGCGGGCCGAGCATCGAGTCGAGGTAGCGCTCCTCGAATTTGTGGGTGTCCGCTGCTAAGGTGAACATATTCGTGACGCCGTAGAGGCAAAGCCCGGCCCGGAATACACCCGGCGCACGACACAACGCCTCCAATACCGTATAGCCGCCGGCGCTCCCGCCGGCGATCACCAAACGGCTACTGTCGGCAAAGCCGTGCGCCGCAAGATATTGCGCCCCGCTGACCGCATCTTCGACATCGCAGATGCCCCACATGCCGCGCAGCGCTTTCATATACTCGCGTCCGTATCCCGTACTGCCCCGATAGTTGACCTGGAGCACGGTATAGCCTCGCGTGGTAAAGAATTGGGTCTGGGCGTTGTAGACAGACGTTACCTGGCTCGTCGGCCCGCCGTGGATGCGGATGATTGCCGGGGGAAGCGGAGCGGCGCCCAGCGTGAAGCCGCGCGGCAGGTAGAGCAAGCCGTGAATCGTCACCCCTCCCGCTGACTCCCAGGTGATGGGTTGCGCCGGGGCCAGCTCAGTCGGGTCAATCGTTTCGGTTGTCGTACGGCGCAGCACTCGCGTTGCAGCGTTTGGGGCGACGATTAGGCGTTCGGGTTGGGCGCTGGATGAGCCAATGACCGCTATCGCATCACCAGACGGCGCGATAGCCGGTTGATCGAGCCAGGTATATTCCTCTAACCCAGCGATCGGTTTCTCACTCCCGTCCAAAGCCACCTGGAGGAGTTGGGCAAAGCCGCCCCGATTGCGCACGACATAAAGCGACTGACTATCGTGGCTCCAACCGAACGTACGCATACCCTGGATCCAGGCCGGTTTGCCGTGCTCAGCGGCGACGCTGGTGAGGGTGCGCTGTGTTTCTGCTTCCAGGTCATAGAGGCAGATTTGGCCCCAGCCGCTTGCGTCAGAGACGTAAGCGATGTAGCGGCCATCGGGGGAGAAAGCCGGTTGGAAGATCGCCACATCGTCATCGCCGGTCAAGGCTTTTGTATCAGCGACACGCGGCGTTTCCACCCCATCCTGCAGAGTCGTCAGATAGAGCGTCGTACCATCCCAGGGCATCAGCGGGTGGTTCCAGGCAACGTAGGCGAAACTGCGACCGGTCGGATGCCAGCAAGGTTGCATGTAGAAATCGTGGCCGCTGGCGATCTTTTGCGGCCACTGCTGGCCTTCGGCGTCGACCAGCGCCAGCGCATCCACGCCTTCGCTGGAGTGAACATAGAGTAACCAGCGTCCATCGGGCGAAAGCGTTGGCGCGGTGGCATGCCCGAACGCCGGGGTGATTGCTCGCGCTGCACCGCTAGCTAGGCTCTGCCGATAGATTCGGCCCGAGTTCGCCTCGACGAAAAAGACAATGCCGCCGGCAACAGTGAAGTCGCCGCCGCCATAACCAACTTTCGCCCGCACCGACAGATCAACTGTCAGGTCGCGGGTCGCCGCCCCATCCAGCGTCGCACAGACCAGCACGCCTTGGGCCGAGCGGCCTTCAAGCCAGACCAGGCTTTTGCCATCGCTATCCCACTGCACATCAGAAAGACGCAACCCGCCAGCCAGGCTGCGCGGCGAAATCGGACTAGGCCATAGGCCGTAAGGACGGCCTGAAGCCGCTTGTGAATGTTGGGTCATTGGTATTGCTCACTATACTATTACGAGTGAAGAAGGTATCATGCATGGATCGCTATAATACGATTCTTTATGCTTCAGCGTCAAGTTTAAGTACACAGGTTGATGGTACTACAGCGAGACTTCCCGACACACCTCGTTGGAACGCCGTCGAACATGTCACCCTGAGCCCTTCGGCTGCGCTCAGGGCCGG
>JAKSDJ010000886.1 GCA_022360155.1 Chloroflexales bacterium
CCCTCCGAAACCGGCCTCGACCGCATACGATATCGAGCTCCTGAACCAACTTGCCCGCGCACAGGGCTTACAGCGCAACTTCGCCGCCGCCCATCAGACCCTCGATAAGGCCGAAAACCTCTTAACCGACGACCTGCCCGGCGCTCGGGTGCGCTGCCTACTAGAGCGCGGGCGGGTCTTCAATACGGCTGGGCAGCCCGAACAAGCCCGCCCGCTCTTCCTGGCGGCCTGGGAACTGGCTCGCACGTGCGGCGTAGACTACCATGCAATTGACGCCGCTCATATGCTTGGGATCGTCGAAGCGCCAGAGCAGCAACTCGCCTGGAGTCTGCGCGCCCTCGAACTCGCCGACACAACGAGCGATCAGCGCTCGAAAAAGTGGCTTGGATCGCTCTATAACAACATCGGCTGGAACTATCACGATCTTGGACAATTCGACCAGGCGCTAGCCATTTTCCAACGCGCATTGCAATGGCGCGAAGTACAGGGCAGCCGCCCAGAGACTCGTATTGCGCGATGGTGTATTGCCCGAACCCTTCGCTCGCTAGGTCGGCTGGACGAGGCTCTGGCGCTGCAACAAGCGCTCCAACAGGAACTGACCGGCGTAGGGACGACCGACGGCTATGTTCTGGAGGAGCTGGCTGAGTGTTTGCTGGCATTGGACCGCGCCATCGAAGCGCAGCCTTATTTTCGCACCGCCTATGCGGAACTCTCGCAGGACGCCTGGTTGGTTGAGCACGAGTCCGCCCGCCTCGAACGCTTGAAAGCCCTGGGCAAATAGTGGTATCCTGTAGATAGCAAAAATCTCCTGTTCTAGAACGCGAGAGAGGCAATGAAGCGAGCTAAATCCGGCTGGATGCCCTCATTGTGGGCTAGCCTGGCGCCGTTTGGCATCGGTGAGCAGCGCCCCAATAACTACTTGGAGATCTGGAAAGCGCTCAAGGAGAATCGCGATCAGTTGCCCTATATGTGGCGCATTCTCAACCAGGGCGTCTGTGACGGTTGCGCGCTGGGGACAACCGGCATGAAGGATTGGACGCTCGATGGCGTTCACCTCTGCAATATCCGGCTGCGCCTTCTGCGCCTCAACACGATGCCCGCCTTCGATCCGGCGCTGCTTGCAAATGTCGCCGAGTTGCGCGACAAAGATAGCGCCGAACTGCGCAGCCTGGGGCGCCTGCCCCACCCAATGCTCCGCCGCCGCGGCGAGCCTGGCTTCAAGCAGACGAGCTGGGGCGAAGCGCTCGACCTGATTGCCAAGCGCATTCGCGCAACATCACCCGCGCGCATGGGGTTCTACCTGACCAGCCGGGGCATGCCCAACGAGTCGTATTACGCCGCCCAGAAGGCGGTACGCGCTATGGGCAGCAACGCGATCGACAACGCGGCGCGGCTCTGCCACGCGCCCAGCACTATCGGACTGAAGAGCAGCCTGGGCGTCGCCGCAACGACATGTTCCTACCAGGACTGGATCGACAGCGACCTGATCGTCTTTGTCGGCTCGAATATTGCCAACAACCAGCCGGTGGCGACAAAATACCTCTTTCATGCCAAAAAGAATGGCGCGCAGGTCGTGGTGGTCAACAACTACCGCGAACCGGGGATGGAGCGCTACTGGATACCATCGATTCCCGAAAGTGCGCTTTTCGGCACCAAACTTGCCGACCGCTTCTTCCTGGTCAATACCGGCGGCGATATTGCTTTTCTCAACGGCACGCTCAAGCAGATGATCGCTGCCGGGCGGCTAGACTGGGATTTCATCAAGCAACACACCAGCGGCTTCCAGGAAGCCCTGGCGCTGCTAGCGACACAGCCTTGGGAAGAACTGGAGCAGCTTGCCGGCGTGCCACGCAGCGAGATGCAAGCCTTCGCGCAGATGATCGGCGCAGCACAGCGGGCCGTTTTTGTCTGGAGCATGGGCGTTACCCAGCACGAGACCGGCGAAGACACTGTGAAGGCAATCATCAATTTGGCGCTAACCAAGGGCTTCGTTGGGCGCACGGGCTGCGGCGTCATGCCGATCCGCGGTCATTCGGGGGTGCAGGGCGGCGCCGAGATGGGCGCGTATGCCTCGGTCTTCCCTGGCGGCGTGCCGATCACCGGCGAGCACGCCGCGCGGCTGAGCACGCTTTGGGGCTTTGATGCGCCAACCAGCCGCGGGATGACCACGCCGGAAATGATCGACGCGGCTCAGCGTGGTGATTTGGATGTGCTCTTCGCGGCGGGCGGCAACTTTTTAGAAGTCATGCCCGAACCCGATTATGTGCAAGCGGCGTTGGGGCAAGTTCCATTGCGCGTACATATGGACATTGTTCTCTCCAGCCAGATGCTGCTTGATCCCGCCGACACGGTCTTGCTCTTGCCGGCCGCCACCCGCTACGAAATCCCCGGAGGCGTCACCCAAACCACAACCGAGCGGCGGGTGATCTTTAGCCCCGAGATTCCCGGCCCGCGCGTCGGCGCAGCACGACCGGAGTGGCAGGTCTTCACCGAGTTGGCGCAGCGGGTCCGTCCCGACCTCGCCGCACGACTGCACTTTGACGGCACGGCTGCGATCCGCGCCGAGATCGCCCGGGCGATCCCGGCCTACAACGGCATTCAGCACTTGGCGAAGGAAGGCGACCAGTTCCAGTATGGCGGGCCGCATCTCTGCCAGGGATGGAACTTCCCTACAGCGGATGGGAAGGCGCATTTCGCAGCGATCGCGCTGCCCAAGCGTGAATGGCCCGAGGGCATGTTCCGCTTGGCGACCCGTCGCGGCAAGCAGTTCAACACTATTGTTCACGAGAAAGTGGATGCGCTGAACGGGGCGACCCGTGAAGCTGTGCTGATCAGTCATTATGATGCGGCTCGGCTGGGACTGCACGATGGCGACGCGGTGCGGCTGCACAACGACATGGGTGCGTTCCACGGGCGAGTCTGCATCGCACCGATCACGCCGGGGAACCTCCAAGTTCACTGGCCCGAGGGCAACGTGTTACTCGACCGCAGCCGACGCTCGCCGGTGGCGGGCATTCCCGACTACAACACCCTGGTCCGCATCGAGTGCGCCACTGCAAGAGACCGCTGAGAAGGACTCCTGCCAATGGGCTCTGAACATGCTAAGAGGCTGTCTGAGAAGCCCGCAGTAAGATCTGACAAGTGCGGCGCTTGGGATCTGTCCTTGGGGCGGCGGGAATTACGGGCGCCACACCCATCTGGTCTGGGGATAGGGGACGGAACCTGTTCAAACAGCTGCTGAAAACTACGAAGCACGCTTCTCTCCGTAATAGAACGCCAGCGCGGCTTGTAGCCGCGCCTACAGAGAAAACCCCAATGGCAAGGTCATCCTGAACCCATCCGTCTCTTATCCGCGGAGAATCTGCGCTCATGTGCAGTATCGACGTGCTGCTGCAGGATGTTAATGTCGAGGGAACCTACTATTGCACAAATTGGCTCGACGCGCGGCTTGTAGCCGCGCCTACAGAGAAAGCTCATTTGAATCATCAGCGTGCCATTTCGAGAAACGGCATCGGTGTGCCAGTAGGATTCTGAATGCGCCCAGGAGCTAAAACCAAGACGAAGGTCTGGACAGTGGAAGGCGAGCAACTGCGTGTCCGACCAGATAACCTTGCCACTGAGGAGCCGCTGGAGATCCGCCTGTTGGCAGGGGGTATACGGCGCACCATCGCGGTAACGATGCGTACACCCGGCGCCGACTTCGAACTAGCCGCCGGGTTTCTCTTCAGCGAAGGAATCATCAGCAATCGCCAGGATATTCACCGGATCACCTACTGCGTCGACGCCGACCTTGGCGTTGAGCAGCGCTACAACATCGTCAACGTCGAATTGAGCCACACGGCGTTGCCCGATCTGGCCAACTTTGATCGCCACTTCGCGATCAACAGCGCCTGCGGGGTCTGCGGCAAAGCCAGCCTGGAAGCGTTGCAAATTCAGGGCTGCTCGCCCCTTCGGCCCGGTCCGGCGATCGATCCGCAACTGCTCTACAGCCTACCTGACCGGCTACGCACCGAGCAGAGCCTTTTCGCCATCACTGGCGGATTGCACGCCGCGGCGCTCTTCGACCTCACCGAGAAATCTAATGCAGTGGCGCCGCTCCAGGTGCTGCGCGAGGACATCGGGCGCCATAATGCAGTCGACAAGTTGATTGGCTGGGCGCTGCTCAATCAGCAATCACCGTTAAATCATTATGTCATGCTGATTAGCGGACGAGCCGGTTTCGAGATTATGCAGAAGGCGCTCATGGCCGGTATCCCGATTGTTTGCGCCGTCTCAGCGCCGAGCAGCCTGGCGGTGCAACTCGCCCGCGAGTTCGGCATAACACTCGTCGGCTTCCTGCGCGGCGAGCGATTCAATGTGTACGCCGGCATCGAGCGGCTTAACGGCCTGCACCCCGATCACCCCTAAACGCCTCAGCGCCAC
>JAKSDJ010000268.1 GCA_022360155.1 Chloroflexales bacterium
CGCGCAGGGTTGCATCTGTAATAGTTATGCCTGGACCATCAAACTTTGCCTGCAGTGCGGCGAGATCGCGGAGGGGAATGTCACCCTGTTGCTCTGCGAGCTGGGCGCTAAGCTTGCTCCATTCGTCAGTATTGGCGGGCGGCTGGGTACGAAACAGCTCAAACGGTACATCGGCAGCGAGCAGGGTGACACTCGATCTGTCGCTGTGAATGAGGTGCGTCTCAGTCTGGTACAACTGCGCCTCGATCCGGGCGCCGACAAAATACTGCCACGCATCGAGATAGAGATCCTTGTCGCGGTTGCGATACTCGATGCGTTGGTTGTCGCCTATGTTGTAGACGCCGCGCGTGGCGCCAACAAGGTGCAGGCGATCATCAACCGGACTGAAATACAACTCGGCGCGACCATTCATTTCAGCATACTCGGCGCGATAGCCGGCCAGAATACTGTAGTAGAGCGACTCGGGCGACTCGTTTGAGCGACCAGCCAGATAGCGGCGCTGAACTTCTTCTGAGCCTGCGAGTGGACGAATCTCGCTTTCGAGATACTCCTGCGCACCGGCAAGGCTCTTGCCGGTAATCAGCCCCCAGTAAGAAAAGAGGCCTTCAAGCGTTGACCATTCATATAATCCCTCTGAGCTGCGGTAGCTCGGTCCGTCTTCAGTCGCTACAAACGTGCCAAAGGCCCAGGTTTGCTCCATTACCCAACGCGGAAGATCCGCATGAGGAACCTGAATAATTTCAGCATCACCCAGTTGGACGCTGGTTGTGATCGGGTTTCGGCCGGCAACATCCAGCTTATAGTCCCAGTAGAGACTGTCCGCGTCATTTTGTTGCCATGAGTATTGCACCATCTGCAATGGGGTGCGTAATGGAGCGTCAGGGAGGTAGTACGGGTCATCCTGAGCGTAATGGATCATACGAACAAACAATTCCGGCAGGCCATCACGATCACCGGCAAGATCATAGTAGGCCATCGGGTTCTCGAAATTGAGCTCATTTACTTCGTCGCGGTCGATTGGCACAAGCGAGTTGACGTGATAACCGTGTTCATTTGGGTAGCCGCGAAAGGCGGTCGCACCGATAAGACCAACCTCCCAATCGATTTCAATGTAGAGTGGCGTATCGAAGTAATTCTGGCCGACAGGGTCATCCGGCCGGTTGAACAAAGGCCAGAATACAACATTCTTGAGTGCAGCCGGTCGGCGCTCTCCGCTGTTGACCTGGGCGCTACTGCGGGGAAAACCTTCGCTCAAGGGAACGGGTGCGAGTAAGGTCACCCACAGGAATTCAGGAATACCGTCACGATCACGATCCTGCGCCTGTCCTTCAGCATCAGGATTTCCATCCTGCATAAACCACTGAGGAAATCGTGTTGCTTGCTCGCGATTGGCCGCTGGCCCGTCAATCGTCCACATCAGGTTGTAATTCAGAGCGCCATCCGGCAGTAGCCAGTCGCCAAGTGCGCGGATTGTCATCGTCGGCACGACCGGATTAAAAACACTGGCGCTAATCCCTGACACGTTGTACTGCACACGCCTGCCGGCGACGGTCGGATCATAGATCTGGGCAACAACTTCGTCGCCGGCTTGATCGAAGTCGATAACCAGCGTTGCGGTACTGTTTTCACCTTGACCGCCAATATCGAAGATCCAGGTGTCATCTGCGAAGTCGGTAGCGGTCTCCCAATCCTGAGACTCAACCATATTCCGGCCGCCGTCGTACACAATGACTCGGTCGTTGGGTGTGATAATAGCGCAGTCAATGATGGTTCGATCAATCCTGCCGTCACCGTCCATATCTTCCTGGGCGACATTGAAGACTTGAATGTCGGAAAACTGAGCATGTGCGCGGCGGGGCAATGCAAGCAGCGGCAGGAGACCGCAAAACACAAGGATCACGAGCGCCTTGTATAGACACAGGCGATGCATAGCCTTCTTCCTATCCTGCAATAATTGGACGTGACACCGGCTTAAGAGCGGCGTTGTAAAGGCCCAATACCTCATCTGCAAGTGCATTCCAGCTATAATGGGCCGCCAGGCGTACCGACTCGCGAGCATAGGTTCGTCGTAGTTCAGGGTTGTGAATTAGCTGTGCCAGGGCTGTCGCGAGCGCCGCGACATCCGCTGGCGCAACCAGCAACCCGTTGCCCTCGGGGATGATCGCCTCGGGGATGCCGCCAATGCACGATCCAACTACCGGCAACCCGGCCGCCGCCGCCTCAATATTCACCATGCCAAATGGTTCTTCATAAACCGATGGGCAGACAAAAAGATCGGCAGCCCGATATAGTTTGGGCAGGCTCGAACGCGACACGTTGCCGAGAAACATAACCGGCAACTGGCTTGCCTGATGGCGGACCTGCGCTTCATACGATTGCAGATCGGCCCAGGCTGGGCGATACCCTTCGAAGCCCAGCCTGCCAGAGCCGGCAACCAGCAAGAGCGGCGGCTTATCGCAAGTGGCGATTACACGCTCCAATGCGTCGAGGAGAACATGCAAGCCTTTCTCGTATCCGATCCGCCCGACATAAAGCAGCACCACACGATCCCGCTCAATGCCATAGGCAACCCGCGCCGCTGTCCGATCAACAATGGAGAATTGGTCAATGTCGGCGCCGTTGTATACGACGCGCACTCGTTCAGCCGGAAACAGCACGCGATCCAAGAACTGCTCACGAATAAAGCATGAACAGCAGATAACGGTGTGCGCTCGATGCACTGCACTGGTATAGCGTGGAGAGCCGCCAGGCGGGCTATTGTGATAATGGAGAACATGAGCCGCTGCCCGAGTTGTGCGCAAGAAGAAAGGATTCGAATGCACGTGCGCGATATCAGTTATCCCGGCTACCATACCAAAGATCTGCAGCGGCAGCAGGTAGCTGAAGTCGAAGCGGGCATTGCGCAGCCAGGCGGCTTCGGGCAGCCAGCGCAGGGTAACGCCATCAACGACTGCCGTACGCAACCCGCGCCCGCCGCCTGGTGCAACCAGTTCGACACAATGCCCGGCGGCAAGCTGCTGTTGCGCCAGGCTCCAAGCGACATTGCTGATACCGGTAAGCGCAGCCGATCCAGGATCATCCGGCAGATAGCCCATCGCCGACTGCGGGAGAATGTGACGGATATGCATCTATAACTCCAGATAGCTCAACCTGACGCCCAGAATGCCAGCGCACCAGGATCACGACGGTCGGATGGCTGTGGCAAGGCTATGGAACACATTTGCGGACGCCGGCTGGGCAGTTGTCCCGTTAACGAGGGGACTGCGGGGTATAGCACCAGTGAGTTCCTCATACCAGAGCATCAGGTGCAAGAGAGACCAGATCTGTTCCTGGCGCGCCGGCTGCGAACCGCCGATCGATGTGCTCAGCCCGGACAGCCCGCTGATATCGGCAAGCGGCAAGCGCTGCAGTGACTCTGCGGAAAGCAGCTCACCAATAAGCGGCTTCAGTACGCCATGCATCCATGCCGTCGCTGGCGCGGCAAAGGGACGCTTCGGACGCTGTAGGACAAAATCGGGGACTCTATCGGCGAAGGCTGTGCGCAGCAGCGCCTTGCCGACACCGCCATAAAGCTTGTCGCTTGCACGCAAAGTCAGCGCAAGATCGACAACCGCATTATCTTGAAAGGGCACCCGCCCTTCCACCGAAGCAGCCATGGTCATGCGGTCGAGGCGTTGATTGAAATGTTCGCCGACCCAGAGCGCAAACTCAGCCACCGCAAAACGATCACTAAGCGGCCAATCCTCCGTCTTGGCGAGCAATGGACCAACGATTGCATCGACTGGGTCGCAATCCGGGGTGCGGTCAAAGATGCGAGCGCGGGTTGGTACATCGAATACGCCGTACTGGCTGTGATATTTGGCTACAATAGTACAGCGGTACTTGCGGCGCAGGTCGCGCACCTTTGCCCGCAGGTCAGCCGAGAGCGGCAGCCGTTCGCACAAAGGCAAGAGCCCGGCTAGACCGGGAATCCGCTCGATCTGCTCAAGACGCACCAGCGCGGGATACCAGGGATACCCGCCGAACAGCTCATCACTGCCGTCTCCGCTCAACAGAACCTTTACGCCATGCTGGCGGGCAAGCGTGCTGATCAAGTAGATCGAGAGGAAGGTTGGCTCCCAGACCGGTTCATCGATCTGGCGCACCGCCCAGCGCAGATGGTCGGCGAGTTCAGCCGTATCGTGGGCCACAATCTCGTGATGGGTGGCGCCCAAAGCAGCAGCAGTATGGCGGGCATAGTCGCGGTCGTAATTGTATATCGCTTCGAGCGCAGAGTGTTGCATGGCGAAGCCAATCGAGAAGGTATGCAGTTCCTTATTGGTAACTTGGCGCGCCACTGCAGTGACAATCGTCGAATCGAGGCCGCCGCTAAGCATCACACCGACCGGTACGTCGCTCATCATCTGGCGCTCGATCGCTCCGGAGACGGCTGCGCGCGTTGCATCAACGAGGACGGGCCAGTGATGCGAGCGCGTACTGCTACGATCTGTCCGGGCGGGTTGCCAGTAGCTGCTCAACTCCAGGCGGCCCGCACGATACACGCCGTAGGTTGCCGCCGGCAGTTTCTTCACCCCTTTAACCAGCGCATAGGGCGCCGGAATGTAACCCAGCGCGAGATACACGTCGAGCGCCACGGGATCGATCTCTGGCGCGACCAGCCCGGTGGCGGTCAGCGCCTTCAGTTCCGATGCACACAGGAGCACGCCCTCACGCTCTACATAGTAGAGCGGCTTGATGCCGGTGCGATCGCGCGCAATCACGATCTGGTCGTGCTGCTCGTCATAGATTACACAGGCAAACATGCCGTTGAAACGGGCGAAACAGTCCGTGCCGTACTCTTCGTAGGCATGCAGGAGCGTCTCGGTATCGGTGCGCGAGCGGTAGCAGTGACCGCGGCGCTCGAGTTCGCCACGCAGGTCGCAGTGATTATAGATCTCTCCGTTGTACGCAACCCAGACCGTACCGTCTTCGTTAGCCATCGGCATTTTACCAGCCGGTGACAGGTCGAGGATGCTTAGCCGCTGTGATCCGAGGCCAGCCGCAAAGCTGGGGCGTGATCGGAGCAACGTGTCGCCCGAGTCGGGGCCGCGATGCGCGATCGCAGCCCGCATGGCGTCGATCGTTTCGGGCGCCACCGGGCCTGAGCAATCAATAACTGCAACAATTCCACACATCGTCAGATGGTTCCTCCACTTACAAATGTTTGACTTCTGGCGAGCAAATCAGAGTAGAGCCGGCAGTGGCGCTCGGCGAGGCGGGCGGCATCGTAGCGCTCACGAACAGCCTGGCTTCCTCGTGCTGCCAGTTGTGCGCCAAGCGCGCGATCAGCGAGCAGACGGATGATCGCAGCGGCCAGCGCCGACGGATCATCAGGTGGAACCAGGAGGCCAGTATTGCCGTCAGCGACGACCTCTTTGAGCCCCTCGACTGCGGTCGCGACAAGCGGCGCGCCGGCGGCCAGCGCTTCGATAGCAGCCAGGCCAAGCGCCTCTTTGCGTGAACAGAGCACCGCGACGTCAAACTGGTGTATGAACGTTGCGGCAGCCGGTCGATAGCCGAGGAAATGCACATGCTCGGCAACGCGCAGGTCGCTGGCCAGTTGCCGCAGCTGTTGCTCATACCTCCCTGGAGCACCCGGTGATGAGGCGTGAGCAGCGCCGATCAACAAAATGTGTGCATCAGGAAAGCGCGCCAGGATCGCTGGTACGGCGGCGATCAGCACATCCTGCGCCTTCTTCGACTCAAGAGTTGCGATGAGTCCGATGATGCGGGCCGTCGGCGCCAGCCCAAGTTCCTGCCGCAACGCGCCGGCAGTTCCGCTATCACGGCTGGCAAAGGTTACGCCGGATGGGATAAGCGTAATGCGCTGGGCCGGAATTCCCGCCATCTGCAAATCGGTTGCCACAGCCTGACTGATCGCGATAATCTGTTCGCAGCAACGCAGGATCATCAGGTCAAAACGCGGGAAAGGGCCGCAATTGTGTACAGTAACCGTCAATGGCGCTCTTGCTAGTCTCGTTGCAAGATAGGCTACTTCGGCGGCCTCCGCACTGAAAGCATGGACGATCTGGGTACGAGTTGCAATAATCAGCCCCCATAGGCGCAACGCCGAGTGTAGCAAGCCGACGCTGCTTTTCAGCAATGCAGACCGCGGCGTCGCACGCAGGAATTCGAGCTCGGTTAGGTGCGTAGCGACGCCCATTTCGCGAAGGTTGGCGTAGAGCGGGCCATCGATGCTCAACGCAACGGAAATAGCGACGTTCTGCTGGCGCAACTGTATGATCAGCTCTCTCAGCCAGAGTTCACCCCCGGCCATAATCGCACCCCAACGGTGGACGAACATAGCGCGAATGGGCTGGTAGGTTTCAGCTGACAAGGCTTGCCCGGAATGAAATTGCGAGGTTGTCATTGAACACTCCTCATTTGCCACGTAGACCGCCATTTCTCAATTGATGCGCCCAGCCACTCTGGCAAGAGCAGCCCTGGACGCGGATGATAGCGATCTTTGACCAGGTGTATCCACACCTTTATGCGTAGTTCCAGCGGGAGCAGCCGTAGGTGGTACTGAAAAATGCGCCATAAATCGGGCTCTTCGCGAAATAACAAGGGGAGCAATACATCGACCTCTTCAATGCATGGTCTGCTAACATGACCAGAAATCCCCTCACGGCAACTGATTGTCGATGTCTGAGCGTAGAGTTGCTCAAGCGACTCTTGCCAACCAGAGCCATAATGCATCGCAGTAATTGCGGCTGCGGTTGCTGCACCACGCCGCGCCCGCTCGTCTGGGTCGAGAATGAGTCGCTCGAGAAAGGCAAGATACTCTGTCAGGTCGCTGGTTGCGAGCATCGTAGCATCGAGAGCCGGGTTATCAGCGCACAAGACACTGATTGCCCCGGCGTGCGGATGCCGGCTGACGAGCGGTGTGGCATAGGTGCCCGCCTCAAGCAACGACGTGATCGAAGTTAACGGAAACGAGTCGATATAGATATCGGCAGCCTCATAAAACAGCGCGGTATCTGAGCGCTGTTCGAACGCGATGACCCGACCATTGGTGCGCTGGGCGGCTTTTGCCCAGGCTTGATCCTGCCCCGGACCGATTGCCACAAGCACGACCTGGGGATGAGCTTCGAGCACTGGTAACAGCATTTCTGGGAAAGACTGGCCACGAAACGGCAAGTACTTATGCGGGCGGGCAATGGTAAGTAGGATGATACTCTCTGGCGCCAAACCAAGTGTGTGCTTCGCAGTCACTCGGTCCTTAGTGCGCTGTACCGATGAGAGGATTATCGGCAAGATCGCACAACGCTCGATCGGAATTGCTCGCCGCCTAATCGCCAGATCCTGGCCCGAATAACGCAAGTTGGCCAGTATATCGGTAACACCAGCGCCGACCCAAAAAACGTGGTCGGCATGATTAACATAAACTGTGGGCGGCGTATGCATCTTGTTTGCAAAAGCCAATACGGGGATAATATCGTAAGGATGCGTGTGCAGAATGACAGCATCAGCGCTACTGCTTATTTCTCGCAGAACCGCTGCCCAGTCAAGGATTGTTCCTCGGCGTTGATTGAGTACATGGATTTGCCCGCCGGTTTTCTTTACCGCGACATTCAGCATATCTGGAACTGGACTCGCGCCCTGTCGCGTGAGCGCTACCGAATGCTGGCGCTTCAGATCCTGCTGGATCCAGCGCCAGGCGAAGCGCGAATCGCCGCCAATACTAAAGGCGCGGGTTAGAACATGCACGATGTGCTGCGCTGACTCGTGTCGTCTTTTTGTATGCGGAGCGTTCTTCGGACTACTGACCGCAGTTGTGCCGATTTCGATCAGGGTTTGTTCCAGTTCAGGGCTTACAAATAGGCCTGTATGCTTGCACATCGCATAGTTGGCTGCAATCTCAGCCATGACAGCTGCTGCTTCAAAACGCTGTTGCTCGGCGTACTGTCGAGCCCGCGCAACAAGCTGCCGAAATATGTCGTAATGGATCTGGATCTCACGTCGGATTCCCGCGAAGCCATGCACGGACATTTTTAATCCCTCCAATTTCAGTTGTGAGAATGTTCAGGCTGCCGAGTCCAACGATGAACGCTAGGGCTAGAGCAACCGGCGTGCGCCACTGATCGAGGCCCATACCCGGCAGCAGTCTGATCACCAGCATCACCAGCGCGGCGGAGATAAACATGAGGCGGTTTTCAAGCGTCCAGATCAGATGGATGTCGCGCCGTACAATGATCCACACGATCAGGTAGTGGACTATATAGGTAAAGAGAAATCCCATACCCAACCCAGCTACGCCGTACCATTGCATGAAGAGCCACGATGAGCCAATGAGATTGACCCCGGCAGCCAGTTCGACGAAGAATAGGACAACGCTGCTGCTGCGGACCAGAATGATGAAGCCCATCGTCCAGCTTGCAAACTTGAAGAGGTCACCGATCAAATGCCATTCGAGCACCTCGACCGTCGGGGCAAACTCCGGCGAGTAGATAATGGGCACCAAATAAGGCGCCAATGCGAGTACAACCAGGATTAGCGGTACGGTAAGAAGCATCACAAGCCGGTGCTGCTGATTCACCAGTTCGACCAGTGCAACTGGTTTGTCGCTTACTGCAGAGACACGTGGGAAATAATCCTGCCCCATTGCTGCGATCAGAAAGCCCAGGTATACGCCGGCAACTGAACTCGCGGCCCGATAGAAGCCCACACCCTCGGCGCCGAGCGTATTGAGTACGAGGGCGGGCAGCAGAAACTGAACGCCGCTGCCCACCATCAGGCTGGCTGTGTAGGGTCCGCCGAAGCGTAGGAGTATGATAGCGGCTGCATAGACCTGGGCAGATGAGGGGTGGGCTGGCGCATATTCTACCTCCCGCTTCAACATATATGATGAGATGAGCCAGCCGGTAATGCTGCCCGCGATTACCGCCAGGACAATCCCCTGTTCGTGCCAGATCCACACAAAGATAATCGCGACGATGGAGCCAAGCACGCTATTGATAATGCCAAAACGGGCGAGCGCGTTGACCCGATGATGCATGTTCAACAGGCTGGTCTGGATGCCGGAGGCGAGATTGAAAAGCAGTGCAATACTCATCAATACAACGCTCCCGGCGTGGCTTTCGTCGCCGAGCATCCAGCGGCTCACTGGAATCCGCAAGACAACGAGGACAAACACACCGAGCCCGCCGAATACCCAGAAAAGGAGCCAGCCGGCGTTGCGGAGCGCCGCTACCTGGATATGGTCTTCGTGTTCAATCGCGTTTGCACCTTCCCGCACGAGTCCGGCTCCGACGCTCATTCCAGCGATCAGGCCGGCCAGCGCCACAAGCGCCTGCAACAGACCCATAAAACCCAGACCAGACGGCCCCAGTAGAACGGCCCAGGCTTTGGCCGCTGCCAGACCGACGAGAATGCTGGCAATCGAACTGCTACTAAGGATAACGGTGGCGCGAAGTATCGATTTCAAGTCAGCCGTCCTTTTACTACCTTCATATCTTACATGCGCAGTGCTGCATAGTGATCGCTGCCATCCGGGTAGAGTCGGCGCTCAATCCGGGCGCCGAGCCATTCGGGCAAGAGCAACCCCGGACGCATGCACTGCGCCCCCGTGCTGGCCCGTATCCACTCGCGAAGCCGCGTGGTGAAGGGCAGCGCACGCAAATGAAACTGCATGATCTGTTCAATCTCCGGCTCGTTGTTGTAGAGCAAGGGCAGCAACAGGTCGACAGCGCTGATGCAGGGCTGATCAATATGAATGTTCGAAACCTCAACCGGCGCAACTTGCAGTGCGATAGCATACAGAGCAGCAAGAGAATTGCGCCAGGCATGACCGTGATGAACAGCTTGGATTGCTTGTGTCGTTCGCGCCCCTAGCTGCTCACGCGATGCAGGATCGTTAATCAGGCCGCTCAGGGTCTGCTGGTATAGCTCCAGATCGTGGTTCATTAGCAGTTGTCCATCAAGAGCCGGGTTGTCGGCGCAGAGTACGCTCACTGCTCCTCCGTGAGGGTTCCGGCTTACCAGAGATGTCGCATAACTGCCAGCTTCTAGCAGCGAGGTGATCGAAATCAGCGGGTACGAGTCCACATATATATCGGCAGCCTCGTAGAATGTATCAGTGTCATCGCGCACCCCCAGCGCCTGCACTCGCCCGCCGGTCCGTTCCGCGGCGGCGTGCCAGGGACCGTCTTGCTGGGGGCCAATGGCGATGAACACGACCCTGGGCTCTGCTTCGATCACAGGAAGCAAGCTTTCGATGTAGGATGCCCCCCTGAACGGCAGGTACTTGTGTGGGCGCGCAATGGTAAGTAGCATGATACGCTCCGGCGACAAACCTAATTCACGTTTGGCGGCGGCGCGCTCCATGCTACGTGCGATCTTTGGCAAGATAATCGGCAGTAGCGCACAGCGTTCCGCGGCGACGCCACGCCG
>JAKSDJ010000313.1 GCA_022360155.1 Chloroflexales bacterium
AACGAGCCCGGCGCGCGGTGCAAGGCGGAGGAAGCGGCGGCAGCGGAGGATCCAGCCGCGGCTTTGAGCGCGGCGGCAGCGGAGGATCCAGCCGTGGCTTTGAGCGCGGCGGCAGCAGCGAACGCAGCGGCGAGTGGAACAACTAGCCCGCCGCGTTCCGCTCATCATGCATGACAATAGTAAGGGGTTAGAGTTAATATATGGATCAACGTATCACCGAATTTATTGCTGGACTGCGCGCGGCTGGCGTGCGGATCAGCGTGGCCGAAAGCGCCGACGCGCTTCGCGCCATCGAACAGGCCGGCATCGCCGAGAAAGACTTTTTCCGCTCAGCGTTGCAGACGACGCTGATCAAGGAACCGCAGGATGTGACCATCTTTCAGCAACTCTTCCCAATGTACTTCATGAGCGGCGACGCACCGCCGCGTATGCGCCAGCCAGGCGGCGGCAACATGAGCGAGGAAGAACAGCAGATGCTCCAGCAGATGCTCCAGCAGATGCTCGCCTCGATGACGCCGCAGCAACTGGCCCAACTCTTCAAGGCAATGATGACCGGCCAGCAGCCCAGCAACCAGCAGATTCGCGGGATGCTCGACCCGTTTGGGCAGCCGCACATGACCAACCCAATGTACCAGGATTGGATGACCCGGCGAGCCATGCGCGAGATGCAGTTCAGTAAGCTGGAGAAGGCGCTACGTGAGTTGCTGGAGAAGCTGCGTGAAGCAGGGATGAGTGAGGAAGCGCTCCAGGAGATCGAGCAGGCTGCCCGCGATAATCAACAAGCTCTCGCCGAGCAGATCGGCCAGCAGGTCGGCCAACAGATGATCGACCAGGCCCAGCGCGAAGGAAATCCGCGGCCTCGCTCGATGAACGAACTCCTCGACCGGCCTTTCGAGTATCTCACCCCCGACGAAGTCAAAGACATGCGCACAATCGTCGCCCGACTGGCGGCGCGGCTGCGTTCACGCTTGGCCCTGCGCCAGCGGCGCGGCAAGACCGGCACGCTCGACGCAAAGAACACAATCCGCACGAACCTCCGCTTTGGCGGGGTGCCGATGGTGGTGCGGCACCGCCGCCGTCATCTCAAACCCAAACTCGTCATCTTCTGCGACCGCAGCGTCTCAACCCAGAACGTCATGAGCTTTATGCTGATGCTGATCTATTCGCTGCAAGACCAGATCAGCCGGACTCGCTCATTCGCTTTCATCGACCAGATCTACGATATTAGCACCTACTTTGCCGAGTCGCGTCCCGAACAGGCTATCGAGCAAGTGATGAAGAATATCTACCCGCGGCGGAGTTATAGCACCGACCTAGGCAACAGCTTGCGCGAGTTCATGCGTGACTACTGCGGCTGTGTGGACCACCGTACGACGGTGATCTTTATGGGCGATGCCCGCAACAACGAGAACGACCCCAACTTGGCCGATTTCGAGGCGCTGCGCCGGCGGGCGCGGCGGATCATTTGGTTCAACCCCGAACCGCCGTACATGTGGGGACGCTACGACCCTGGCAGCCTGAGCAGTGATATGCTCAAATATCAGCCAATGTGCAACGCCGTTCACTATGTGAGCAATATGCGCCAGTTGGCGGAGGCGATCGACTCGCTCTTCACAAGGAGTTAGGCAGATCAACGCCGAAACCTTTCTCCGTCGAGCATTATCCGTTTAGAGCGGCCCTGCGTCACGCAATCGCCACCATCCACGTCCTATGACTACACCGCAGGACAACTTTTTTGACAGAGCGCATTCTGACGTAGCGCATGCCTCGCAGCCGAGGCATACGCGCACAAGCGAGATATGAGCGGCGGGCAGTTGTGGCCTGGGCGACGCCAAAGATGCCCGCGCCACATAGGGTTGACGAGCTACGGCGTGGGGAGATCGGGGTTTGGCATTGCTCGACGCTGGGCCAGCCATTCGGCCAGGCGCGCCTGTCCTGCCTGGATTGCCTGTTCGGGCGATTGTTGACCAACCAGCACCTGTTTAAGGATATCACACACTACCCCAAACGGTTCATCACCATTGTCTGTCAGAAGTTTGACATTGATCCGCTGGCGTTCGGCGATGATCGCCATCACATCTGTGGCTGCGGGGCCATACTGTTCCCACGGTCCGCCCTGAGCGACCAGCGAGCGCCTGGCCGGATAGTCCATCATTTTCCATCGCCGCATAGACGGAATGTCTTGCTTGCTTAGGAAGTTCAACCAGCGCCAGGCCTGATTGGGATAGCGTGTGATCCGGTTGATGACGAACCCGGTGATGATACTCTGATACTGACGTGAGGTTTCAGGGTAGGCAATCAGGCCAACCGGAAAAGGCGGATCGACGATATCTCTAGGATGCAACCTCACCCCCCACCACATGCCGACGTTCCCAGCGCGGATTTGTTCCTGAGTTTGTTTGAAACTATCATCAGCGTTGAGATACAGCACCCCACGCTGATGCAAATCGCGGATGCGTTCGAGCAGTGCGCAAAAAACAGGGCGATGGAAATCAACCGTAGCGGCCTCTTGCAGGTGAAGTTCCCCGCCCTGCGCCGCCTCCAAATCAACCAAGAGGCCGAGGCCATAGACGGTTTGCGCAAAACCGTAGGTTCTTTCTGGCCCATCCGTAGCGACAGTTAACTGTTCGGCTGCTTGCAGAATATTATCCCAGGTCCAGTCCAGGTGCGGTTCAGGCAGACCGCGCGCTTGCCACAGCGCTTTGTTGTAGGAGATGGCGCGTAAGTTATAGAGCGCGCGAGGCAGGATGTAGATCCCGCCATCTTCCATGCGTTCGAGGGCATATGGAAAATAATCGGCCAGGTCGAAACTCGGGTCACCCTCAATCAAGTGCCGCAAATCCAGGAAAAAATCTTTGGTAAAGCCTGTCAGGTCAGCCCTTTGGATCTCTACAACATCGCCGAGTTGCAGCCCGGAACGAGCACTACGCAAGATACCAGCCTCGCTCGGATCGAAATGCACAACGCGGCTTTCGGGCAAAGCTGCAAAGGTAACGCGCATGTCCGGGTTTTGGGCATTGAAGGCGTCGATAGCGGCGCAGTAGGTGTCGTATTCGGCGCGATAGCTGACAAAGCGCACCACAGGAATCGCATCGGGATCAGGGTTGTGCTCATCGGGTTCAGTCAATGCCGCCTCTGGGCACGACATATCGCCGCTCCAACTCCGGCTTGTCACTAATATCCCCAACAGCGAGAAAAACGCCATCAATCGCACAGATAGCATCGAAACACCTCCTGGTATTCATTGTGCAAAAATCCCGTCAATCGCACCACGACCGATTGCACGGCGAGCGCTGAGCAGCGATCTCGCTTTGTACTGAACCACCAATGACCAGACGTAAAGAACTCTGCTGCAACAATGTGTCGTCATCGTCACAGGTTGATTACGTCATCACTGGCATTGGTGTGTATCGCTGCGGAGCGTATTGGGAGGCATCTCTTCACAGTGGCATTATACCAATTCAGCCTGGATGCACAAGAGTTAGGGAGGCATGTTCAAAACCAACTGAACAGCTTACACGCACTTCCCTCAATCTGAGGTATACTGGATCTACAATTCATCTCTACTTTTGAAACAAGCGACCAACACACACAATGCCATTTGTTCATTGCGGATCATCCTGACTAGTCATTCGAGGAGCACACAATGCAGTATCGACGCCTTGGCAATGCTGGTATGAAAATCAGCGCCGTCTCACTGGGCGGTTGGATTAACTATGGCGAAAACAAGATCGAGCGCGACATCGCCCACAAAACGGTCGAGACCGCCTATGAACATGGCGTCAATTTCTTTGACCTTGCCGATATCTACGGCAAAGGCGGCGCCGAAGAGCAGATGGGCGCAATCTTGAAACAGTACCTGCGCCACACGCTCGTCGTCTCAACCAAGGTCTTCTGGCCAATGAGCGACGATATCAATGACCGCGGTCTTTCGCGCAAACATATTATCGAAAGCGTTGACAAGAGTTTACACCGCTTACAGACTGATTATGTCGACATCTACTTTTGCCACCGCCCCGATCCGGAGACTCCCATCCGCGAAACGGCCCAGGCCATGCATACCCTGATCGAGCAGGGCAAAGTATTGTACTGGGGTACATCCGAGTGGTCGGGGGCGCAGATTGCCGAAGCCTATGAGTTGTGCGACCGCTACGGCTGGCATCTGCCCAAAGTCGAGCAGCCGCAATACTCGATGTTCTACCGGGCGCGCGTCGAGCAAGAGATCCTCCCGGCGACCGAGCCGCGCGGCATCGGGCTGGTGACATGGTCGCCGCTGGCAATGGGTATGCTGACCGGCAAGTATGACGATGGCATTCCCTCAGACTCGCGCTTCAATCGCGAACCATGGTCACAGGAGCGTTACCTGAATGATGCCAATGTGCGCAAGGTGAAGCAGTTGAAGCCGATCGCCGACGAGTTGGGCATCGCCCGATCACAGCTCGCACTCGCCTGGATCTTGCGCAAACCCGGCGTAAGCAGTGTGATCACTGGCGCGACCCGCCCGGCGCAGGTGCAAGAGAATGTCAAAGCGAGCGAGGTCGAACTCAGCGCCGAGGTGATCGCACGGATTGACGAGATTTTGAACTCGTAGGATCATAACGACAGACGTTGTGAGTAATACCAATTCGACTGAGACATTCTGAATCCTGTCACCCTGAGCGAAGCGAAGGGTCTCAGCAGAGACCAGCCAGAGATGTTTCGCTTCGCTCAATATGACAGGCACACGATCTATAAAGATTTGATATGAAACTTTGCCTTACAAACAGAAAGGAACCAATAGCGGCCCATGCCTATACGCATCGCGACCAGATCCACGATGTAACGGCGAGCGCCCAGGGGTGCGAAGACTGACTCAAGACCGGCGACTCCTGGGTCCACCCGCGCTTATGCCTGACCTGCGGGTACGTGGGTTGTTGCGACTCATCGAAGAATAAGCACGCCACGCAACATTTCCACACAACAGGACACCCTATCATCCAATCCTTCGAAAAGGGTGAGAACTGGCGCTGGTGATATATCGATCAGACATTAGTGTAGTATAATGTAAGTGGTCACTATATTTCCCTAATCGTCTATCAATGCTTCGACGGACGCAGGCAGCGCCGCCTTGGGGCTTCGCGGTCGCGTTTATCTCTCTTGCAGATATAGATGAAATATCTTTTACGCACACTCTCCTCATTACGACCCTATTGGATCACGGTGTTTGGCGCATTTGTCAGCCTCCTGCTCGTCACCGCGGCGAACCTTATCAGCCCGCAAGTCCTGGCGATTGTGATCGACCAGGGTATTAGTGTGCGCAATCTTGCCATTGTCGGCTATGCTTCGTTGGCGTTGATTGGATTAGCAACGATACGTGGGGTGTTCAGTTTTACCCAAGGCTACCTGATCGAGCGGGCAAGTCAGGGCGCCGCGTATGATATCCGCAATAGTCTCTTCGAGCATATTGCCCACCTCAGTTTTAGCTACCACGACAAGGCGCAAACTGGGCAACTCATGACGCGGGTAACCAACGATGTCGAGCAGGTGCGCACATTTATTGGCAACGGCTTCCTGCAAGTCCTCAACGCCGTGGTAATGCTGTTTGGCAGCATTACGATCCTGCTCGTGATGAACTGGCAACTAACTCTCGTCGCCCTGGCAATGGTCCCGTTGGTGATGATCGTGTTCATTGCCTTCTTCCGCATTGTTGGGCCGCACTTCCGGCTTATTCAGCAGAAACTCGGCAATCTCAACACCGTTTTACAGGAAAACCTGGCTGGCGTGCGTGTCGTCAAGGCATTTGCCCGCGAACCCTACGAGTGGACCCGCTATCGTGCGGTGAATGACGACCTCCTGACCGAAAACCTGTTTACTGTGCGCGGCTTTTCGCTGGCGTTCCCGTTGATCTTTTTCGTTGCCAACATGGGCTCCCTCGGCATTATCTGGCTTGGCGGGCGGCAAGTCATCACCGACACGCTTACCATAGGTGAACTGGTGGCGTTCAATACGTATCTGGCCTTTCTGTTGATGCCGATCTTCATCCTCGGCGGCACGCTGTCATCTATCTCCTCGGCGGACGCCTCGGCTCGCCGGATCTTCGAGGTAGTCGATGCACCAATCGAGATTATCGATAAACCGGGCGCGAAGATGTTGCCAGCAGTACAAGGGCGGGTGGTCTTCGACAACGTGAGTTTTCGCTACAGCGGAAACGAGCAAGCCTCGTTGAGCGCGATTTCGTTCGTGGCCGAGCCAGGGCGGAATATCGCGATTATGGGACGCACCGGAACGGGTAAATCGACACTGATCAACCTCATTCCCCGTTTCTACGACGTTACCAGCGGCAGCGTCACCATTGACGGCCATGATGTGCGCACTGTCACTCTGACAAGCCTACGCACACAGATTGGGATCGTGCTACAAGAAACAACCCTCTTCAGCGGTACGATCCGCGAGAATATAACCTATGGCTGCCCCCCGGCAGACGATGCCGCCATCGAGACAGCCGCACGCATCGCCCAGGCCCACGATTTCATTACGGAACTGCCCGATGGCTACGATACGATTGTCGGCGAGCGCGGTATCGGCTTGAGCGGCGGTCAGCGACAGCGCCTGGCGATAGCGCGGGCGCTCTTGCTCGACCCGCCGCTGCTCATTCTGGATGACAGTACATCCGCTGTCGATGTCGAGACAGAGTACAAAATTCAACGAGCGTTGGAGTACTTGCGCGAAGGCCGCACGTCATTCACAATTGCCCAGCGCATCAGCACCGTGCGCAACGCCGACCTGATTTTGCTGCTCGATCAGGGGCGCCTCGCCGATCAAGGCACATACGAGGACTTGTTGAACCGCAGCGGGGTGTTCTGCGAGTTGATCGCTGAGCAATTCGCAGACGCCGAATCTGTGACGAAATGACATTACCGGCGTAGCTTATGGCGCATATACCCGGACCAGATAGATGAACAGATGAATCGTTGCACGAAAGAATAAACAACTATGCGCGGATCACCAGTAGCAAGTAATGAGCGCGCGGAAAACAGCGGCGCAGTGCTGCGCAGGCTGTTCGGATACTTGCGCCCGTTTCGCTCCCAACTTCTGGCCGCGCTGTTTTTGGTTGCGATTAGCGCGAGTATGCAAGCCGCCGGACCAGCTCTGATCGGGCGCGCCATCGATGTTTTTATCACTAACCGCGATGTCTCTGGCTTGGATAGCACGATGCTCCTGCTTCTGGGCGTTTATGTCGTGGGGCTCATCGCCCAGATCGGACAAATCTCCCTGATTGGCACGGTTGGGCAGCGCTTCCTGGCCGACCTGCGCACACAGATCTTCGCCAAGGTCCAGTCGCTGCCCCTGGCCTACTTCGACCGTACCAAGGCCGGCGATCTCATGTCGCGCCTGGTTAACGATATCCAGGTGATCAACCAAGTATTCAGTCAGGGCTTGGTGCAGATCGTAGGCAGTCTCTTCGCGCTCGTCGGGATCGTCATTGCGATGCTGCTTCTCAGTATGCCGCTCGCGCTGGCGAGCTTTGTGATCATCCCAATTATGATCTGGACGACGATAGTCTTTGCTCGCCGCTCGCGCGCAGCTTTTCAGATTACACGCACAACCATTGGCGAAGTTTCATCGCAGCTCCAAGAAGACATCACAGGTATTCGGGTGGTGCAAGCCTTCGATCGCACCCGTGAGACAGTGCGACATTTTGCCGAGCACAATGCTGCCAACCGCGATGCGAATGTCCAGGCTGTGGCGATTACCGCCGCCTTCACGCCGACGATCGATGTGTTAAGCACCTTGGCAACGGCGATTGTGGCTGGGGTTGGCGGTTGGCTGGCTGTCACTGGACGTATTCCGGTGGGTACCGTCGTGGCATTCTTTATTTACGTCCAGCAATTCTTCCGACCGATCCAGATGATCAGCAACATTTACACCCAAATGCAAGCCGCCCTCGCCGGGGCCGAACGCATCTTCGCACTGGTTGACGAACCATTGCAACAGCAAGATGCGCCCAATGCCAAGCCACTGCCCTCAATTGTCGGACGGGTAGAGTTCGAGCAGGTTTCGTTCGGCTACGGCGCACAAGCGAACGGCGCCGCTCCGGATTTAGTGTTGCGCGACGTGAACCTTGTCGCCGAGCCAGGCCAAACGATTGCACTGGTTGGGCCGACTGGGGCAGGCAAAAGCACGCTAGTGAACCTGATTCTGCGCTTCTATGATATCACCGGCGGACGCATCACCATCGACGGGCACGACGTGCGTGATGTAACGTTGGCGAGCCTGCGCAGCCAGATGGGTTTCGTGCTGCAGGAAAACTTCCTATTTTCCGGCAGCATCGCCGACAACATCCGCTATGGCCGGCTTGATGCGACCGATGGCGAGGTCGAAGCCGCCGCCCAGGCGGTTAGCGCCCACAACTTCATTATCGCCCTGCCGGAAGGCTACAACACCCATCTTGGCGAGCGCGGCGGCGGCTTGAGTCAGGGTCAGCGCCAGTTGATCGCGTTCGCTCGCGCAGTTCTGGCCGACCCGCGTATCCTCATTCTCGACGAAGCCACTGCCAATATCGACACCCACACCGAGGCGCTCATCCAAGAGGCGCTCAAGACGCTATTGCAAGGACGCACGTCGTTCGTGATTGCCCACCGGCTTGCAACCGTGCGCAACGCTGACCAGGTGCTGGTCATCGACAACCACCAGATCGTCGAGTGGGGAACACATTCCGAATTACTGACGCAGGGCGGATTGTACGCCGACCTGTATCGTCGCCAGTTCCGCGACGAACCGCAGGCAGTAGAGAGCAGTCAGTAGCCAAGTATTAGAAGACAAGAGACAAGCTTCATCCTAGGACTGCGTCAACGTAAACCATCAGCCGCAGATCTGCAGCTGCGGTTGATCTGTATGCATTTGCTCCATCTGCGTACTATTGCACGATATGACGCAGCCCTACGTCATCACCCGTGGCTGATGCAATAAGGAGCAGGCTGTGATTATTCGACAACCATGCGATGAAGGCGTTATGCGCGCCGGGCGTGTAGCTGTTTCATGTCAAACGAATGTCAAATCCTGGGTGCTTGCCGCAACGATCCTCGGGTCGAGTATGGCCTTTATCAATGGTTCGACAGTCAATGTGGCGTTACCTGCTCTCCAAAGCAGTCTTGGCGCTACCGTTATCGATGTACAGTGGATCATCAATGCGTATATGCTCTTTTTGTCCGCGTTGATTCTGCTCGGCGGCTCGCTTGGCGACCATTTTGGGCGGCGACGTATGTTTATGCTTGGTGTTGTGATCTTCACAGCGGCATCGGCGTGGTGCGGACTAGTCGCCACACCAGGGCAAATGATCATTGCCCGCGCCATACAGGGTATCGGCGGCGCACTGCTCACACCGGGCAGCCTCGCGATTATTAGCGCATCGTTTCCAGAAGGCGAGCGCGGGCAAGCGATTGGCCTGTGGTCTGGGTTCTCCGCTCTGACTTCAGCACTCGGACCGCTGCTTGGCGGCTGGTTGATCGATACATTCTCGTGGCGCTGGATCTTCTATATCAATATCCCGCTGGCCATCGCTGTGCTGGTCATTTCTGCGCTGTTCGTCCCAGAAAGCCGTGATGAAGAGGTGCAGGGCGGGCTGGACTGGTGGGGGGCGCTGCTGGCGACGCTGGGTCTTGGCGGGCTAACTTATGGCTTGATCGAGTCTTCAAATCGAGGCTTTGCAGATCTGACGGTCATCCTGGCGATCACGCTGGGGATTGTTTTGCTGATTGCCTTTGTCGTTGTGGAATTGCGCAGTCCAGCGCCGCTAGTGCCGCTTACCCTTTTCTCATCGCGTGTATTCAGCGGTGCGAACGGGCTTACGTTGCTGCTCTACACCGCACTGGGCGGCTCGCTGTTCTTCCTGCCATTGAATCTCATCCAGGTGCAGGGTTACTCGGCGACAGCAGCTGGGGCGGCTTTCCTGCCGATGATTCTGTTGCTATCGCTCCTATCGCGCTGGGCAGGCGGATTGGTCAGCTCCGTCGGCGCGAAACGCCCGTTGATCATCGGGCCGGTGATCGCTGCACTCGGGTTCTTCCTCTTTACCCTGCCAGGTATTGGCGGCTCGTACTGGACAACCTTTTTCCCGGCGCTGGTTGTGCTGGGACTGGGGATGTCGATCAGTGTCGCGCCACTCACCACGACTGTTATGGGTTCGGTTGCTACACACTATGCTGGGACGGCTTCAGGTATCAATAATGCCGTTTCGCGGGTTGCCAATCTGTTTGCGATTGCAGCGATGGGCATCGTGATGCTGGGCGTGTTTAGCAGCAGTCTAGCAGCACAACTGACTACACTCGATATCCCCACCGAAGCGCGGCAAGATATCGAAGCCAGCCGCACCGATCTGGCCAATATCCAGGTTCCTAGTGGCCTCGCTGTTGAGCAAGCCGCCCTAGCCGAACGGGTAATCGATGAGGCGTTTGTCGTCGGGTTTCGGGCGGTAATGTATATCGCCGTTGTGCTTGCGCTAGCGAGTGCCATAGTTGCGTGGTTGACGATTGCGGATCGCGCGCCTGCAAAGCAGCAGTCCGAACTGGAAACGGCGTAGGCAGAGGAAGCTTCGAAACGCAAACTGGGCAGGTATGGTGCGGCGCGATGGCGTGTTAGGGATATGGCAATGACTCGTGATTTCACAGCCACAGAACAGGTAAAAACGGGAAGTATTTATAGTGCTGCCTTTAGGCTTCTGTGATGCCGTAAAATCGCCTAAAGGCGGCACTACGCAGACTCCCCATGTTGACTATCAAACTTCATATAGAAAGCTCATCTGTAATCAGCATATAAAACCGGACATGTGTTCAAATCGCTTACTGGCCCATACAGCCTCTTTGCTTTTGTGAAGCCAAAAACAATCATTAGCGTTCTCACACTTGCATGGTAGCTAAACATGGGCCTGATAGTGCAAGAGTTGCGGTGCTCAATGTCGCCAAGAGGTACGAATAACTGAACGGATACTTTGTGCGACTGTCTCTGCTCCTTGTTGCCTAGTAGCAGATCCTACGAAGGGAAGTTCTTCAGCATCCTCGTCCTCACGTAAGGACTTTACAATAGCTTGACGGCTTTTCAGATCTCGAATGAGCACATCTAGCAACACATCCTCTTCCAATTTTTCACCAGGGAGCGTACGAAAATCCTGTCCGCGATCGCCTTTTGCTGGAGGAGTGTCTAAGTAGAACACAAGGAGGGAACGCCGATACTGCTGCGCCATCTTTGAAAGCAACTGCTGCGTCGGAGTTTTTTCACCAGCCTCAAATGCAGCAAGTTTCTCTTTACCTGTTTTTGTTCGGGTTTCCTTGAGACCGAGCTTTCGTGCGGCATCTTCAAGCGATAAGCCCGCTGTTTCTCGTGCCCATTTCAAGACTTTTGGGTTGACTACTGGCATGTTCAACTCACAGTTTTTTGTCTTCCCTACTATCTTTCATTTTAGCATTAGATAGTGTCAAAAAATGTCACAACTGGCAGCAAAAGTGGGGGGCAGCACTACTCCATTTGGTTCATGGTTGACAGTCTATGTCAATAGTGCGAGTCGCTGCTCTGATGCTCTCCCTGTCCACAACCAGAACCTGCAGAGCCTTGGACAGAAATACACGAGCTTGGTCACATAAAACAAAGTTGCAGAACTGGCAATCTTGACTTTACAGTCTTGGCAAACGTAGATGAAACACAAGTTCATCATGACGCCATCATAAAAACCAAATCGCCAAGACTGTAAAGTACCTATACATCATATTCACCGGCGTTTATCCGCCACGCCGGTCTAGAAAAACCCCAATTCCTCCCGCGCCTCCTCGGTCATCATCGAGGGATTCCAGAATGGCGTCCAGACCAGATTGATCGAGACATCATCGAGGTTCTTGTAGACATCCTTCAGCGCCATCGTCTCGCGGCGCACCTGATCGATGATCTGCGGACCCGCCGGGCAGGCTGGGGTGGTCAGGGTCATGTCAATATCGACCTTCGAGCCTTCATCCAAAACATCTACCCGATAGACCAGGCCAAGGTTGACAATATCCAGGCCAATTTCGGGGTCAATGACATTCTTCAGTGCAGCACGCACCATATCTTCAGTTACCATCCATAACTCCTCTGTTTCATCGAACAAAAGCACTCGCTTCTATACTTTGATTAGCAAGTGTACTCAATGACATAACGCCAAACGCTTGCAGCATTTCGGATTATTGCCAAGCCACTTTGTCAAGAAGCTCTTCACGCGTTGTTAAATTGACGTCTCTTGTCTGCTACCATGATACCATAAACGCCAGGGTGACCATAGGGACAAATTTCTCTGCTTATAACAATTCGACTAGCTCTTTGGCATGCTGTCACCCTGAGCGGAGCGAAGGGTATCAGCAGCAGCAAGCCGAGATGCTTCGCGGAGCCGAAGGGCTCAGCATGACATGCGTCATGTGTACGTTGAATTGGTATCAGGTTGCCTGAATGACCCGCGCTATGCCAACTCGATCCAGCCGGCATCGTTCGAGCGGCGCACCGCATCAAGAACGCGCTGCACCTGGAGGCCATCGCCGAATGTCGCCGCCGGAGTGAGCGCGGTCCTATCGCCCTCTAGCGCCTCGCGCAGCGCCTGGCCGAGATAGATGGACGCGATGGGAAAATCGCCACTGATGTCCGGGGGGATATTCACCTTATGCGGCGGCGTAATATCGCGCAGATCCCCGTCAGTCCCGGCTTGGAACAAACGCCCCCCGGCGATACGCAGGACGCCCGCGTCGCCGTACAGCGTCAAGCTGTTTGGTTCACTCGCCGGTACAACCAGACTGACCACCGCCAGGGCGATGCCGCCCTTATGAAAGCGTAGGTGGAACGCTGTGAAATCGTCGGCGGTCACCGCTGTGGGCGCGCCGCTCGGTTCGGCTGGGCGCTCGGTGATAAAGGTATGGATCAAGCCACGCGCCGCCGCCACTTCATCGTCTAGCACATAGCGCAACTGGTCAATTTGGTGCGACCCTAAAGCGGCCAGCGCGCCACCGCCCTGCTGCACGTCGCTCCACCAGTTCCAGGGGCGCTGCGGGTCGGCTCGGCTCCCGCCGACAATCCGCGCTTCAGCGTGGCGCAGACGGCCGATGTCCCCGGCGGCGACAAGCTGGCGCGCCATGCGAAAGACCGGCAGGAAACGCAGCTCGTGATCAATCAACGCCAGTTGCTTCGGGTGTGCCTGGGCCGCAGCCAGCATCGCCTCGGCTTCGGCGCTGTTCAGAGCGGTTGGTTTCTCGCACAACACATGCTTGCCCGCCTCCAGGGTCGCTATCGCCATCTCACGATGCAGCAGCGGCGGTGTTGTAATACTGACCAGGTCAACATCGCTGCGCTCCAGCAATTCACGCCAGTTGCCAGTCGACCAGGGTACGGCTAATCCGGCGGCGATCCGTCTGGTCTTGTCGGCCTGACCCCCGGCCAGCGCCACGACCTCCAATCCTGCTGCGCGAAATGCCGGCGTCTGAGCACGCACCCCCCAGCCCGTCCCAATAATTCCAACTCCTAGGCCGGTCATTCCTTCCTCCACACTGATGGCAGACAAAAGACAAGAAACAAGAAACAAGAGCAACGAGCGCCCAATGGTTTCTTGTCTCTTGTCTCAAAAAAAGCTCTGATATGGTGCGTTGGTTAACCCTCTACACTTCTACTCCTCGCCTCTGCGCCTCTTCTACTCCTCGCATCCTCACCTCTTCAGCATCTCGGTTAATATTTCGGCATACTCGGGTCGACATCATCAGACCAGCGCAGCACACCGCCGACCAAATTCTTGACTTTGCGGAAACCCGCTTGCTTGAGCATCTCGACCGCATTACCGCTCCGCCCGCCGCTGCGGCAGTAGACCACCATCTCTTGCGAGCTGTCCAGTTCGTTCATGCGCGCAGCGAGTTGATCGACGGGAATGAGCTTGTCGGTGCCAGGAATGCTGGCAATCTCGACTTCGTAGGGATTGCGCACATCGAGCAAGAATGGGCGATCCTCACGCTCCAGCCAAGCCGCCAGATCGAGTGGCGTTATCTCGTACTGTATACCCAATGTCACCTCCTGTGAGGCAATACCACAAAACGCTTCATAGTCAATTAGTTCAGTAATGGTCGGATTCGCACCACAGACGGGGCACTCAGGATTATGACGCAGCTTGAGTTCGCGGAAGCGCATCGATAGCGCATCGTAGAGCATCAAACGGCCCACCAACGTCTCGCCGATGCCAGTCAACAACTTGATCACCTCGGTGGCCTGGATAGTGCCGATTACGCCTGGCAGGACGCCCAGCACGCCGCCTTCCGCACACGAGGGCACCAGTCCCGGCGGCGGCGGCTCGGGATAGAGACAGCGATAGCAAGGTCCGCCAGCTTGCGGATGGAAGACCGTCGCCTGGCCCTCAAAGCGAAAGATGCTGCCATAGACGTTTGGCTTGCCCAACAACACGCAGGCATCGTTGGTCAGATAACGGGTCGGGAAGTTGTCGGTTCCGTCTACAATAACATCGTAGGGTCGCATCAGATCGAGCGCATTCTCCGACGTGACCTGAGCCTCATACGTCGTGATCTCAATATACGGATTAAGATCCTGCAAGCGACTCTTCGCCGACTCGGTCTTGGCAACGCCCACCGTGGCGGTGCCGTGGACGATTTGCCGTTGCAGATTGCTCTCGTCGACGACATCGAAATCGACCAAGCCGATGTGTCCCACGCCGGCTGCCGCCAAATAGAGGGCCAGCGGCGAACCCAGCCCGCCAGTACCAATCAGCAGCACGCTCCCCTGGCGCAAACATTCTTGCCCGCGCATCCCTACCTCGGGCATAATCAAGTGGCGACTATAACGGAGAATTTCCTCATTACTCAATATATGTTCCGCCATATGTATCCCTCCTTGGTCTGAGTTGAGGGTTGGAGTTGAACAGTTCGCCGGTTCACAGACTCTACCATGCCAACCCGCCACTGCTCCAACTCATCTCGATAGCCCCGCTCCCTCAAAACCCGCCGGCGATCGCCGGAATAATACTCACCGTCTCGCCATCACGGAGTTCGGTCGCCTCGCCATCGAGATAGCGAATATCCTCATCGCCAACGTAGACATTCACGAAGTTGCGCAGCTTGCCCTGCTCGTTAAAGAGATGGCGACCCAGATTAGGGTGCAGCTCGACCAGCGCCCGCAACAGCGCCCCAACCGTGTCAGCCTCCGCTGATACTTGTGCGTTGTCGCCGGCATACTGGCGTAATGCAGTAGGTATCGTAACAGTAACGGCCATACTATCTTCTCCTCTGACAAAATGGGCGGGTGCGAGATGGACGATTCGCCTCCGCTTTTAGTCGGTCACAACCAGATCTTCTTCCTCGAAGCGCTCTCCATCCTCGCGCAACAACCAACTGCGCAACTCAGCGGCGCTGCCGGCGCGCACACTCTGGATCGCGAAGGAGAAGCCGATGCCGCCGACACCTTGCGCCCCCACTCGGTCCCGCTCGGATGGCTCGGCCACGTGGTCCGGATGCGAGTGATAACAGCCCACGATATCCAAGCCCTGCGCCTGCGCCTCGCGGTCAGCCCGTAGGTAGTCGCGCGGGTCGAGATAGAAGCGATCGCGCCGCGACTCAGGATTGTCGGTCTCCGCCAGCGTCACCTGGCCTTGCCAACGATTCTCGACCGGATGGACCGCGGTCACCGCCCGATGCGCACCGTCAAGCTTGCCCAGCAACAAGCCGACACACTCGTCTGGATAGGTCGCCTCAGCGTGCGCAGCAATAGCCTGGGCTGCATCTGCGGTTACGGTCATCATCGCGGCCTCCAGGGCACAAAAACCAGCCAACAATCTCTTTCTGTCTCCAATCCCTCGGCGCTTCTCTCTCAAATGCCTTCCCCGCCCGTAAACTGGGTCGGTTCTTCCCAGAAACGCTCGCTCAGGTAGCGCGCGGCGCTATCACAGAGGATCGTCACCACCACGCCTTCGCTCACCTGCAGCGCCACCTGCAGCGCCGCCGCGACATTCGCCGCCGCCGAGATACCTACCAGCAGGCCTTCCTGCCGGGCGAGCTGCCGGGCCATCGCGAAGGCCTGGTCACTACTGATTTCGATGACCTCGTCGGCCAGACTCGCATCATAGATGCCTGGCACTAAACCGGTCGTCGCCATATGCTTAACACCCTCCAGCGCGTGGTAAGGGCCGTCCGGCTGCACCGCGATGAGGCGTACATCGGGCCGATATTCGCGCAAGCGGCGACTCGTGCCTACAAAGGTGCCGCTTGTGCCGAGCGCCGCGACAAAGTGTGTGACTCGCCCCTCGGTTTGCTGCCAGATCTCCGGGCCGGTTGTTTCATAGTGGGCCAAAGGATTAGCCGGGTGGTTGTACTGATCGGGATAGAAGTAACGCTCTGGCTCGCGCTCGACCAACTCGCGAATAGTACGGATCGCCAAATCCATGCCCTCAGTCGCATCGGTCAAGATCAACTCCGCGCCGAGCGCGCGCAAGGTGCGTTTCCGTTCAACACTGGCGTTGGCCGGCAATGCCAGTGTCACTTCATAGCCCAACGCTGCGCCCAGGGTTGCATAGGCAATCCCGGTATTGCCGCTGGTTGCATCGGCAATGCGCATCCCTGGCCGCAACAAGCCGCGCCGCTCGCCATCACGGATCATCCACAGCGCTGGGCGATCTTTCACCGATCCGCCCAGGTTATACCACTCCGCTTTGGCATACACCCGCACAGCCGGGGGTAAATCTGGCGCGATCTTCTCCAGACGCAGCAGCGGCGTGTTCCCAACCAGGTCTAGCGCACGGCGGCGCTGATCGTTATGAACAATGTCGGGGAATAGCATTGTCGTCATTACGGCTACACCTTCGCCTTCTGATACTGAGCAATTGCGGCTTTGAGCGTATCCAGCGCCAGGGTTGCGCAACGCGGGCGGCTCTGCACCACGTCGCGTCCCAGCCGGTCGATCATGTCGTTGCCATCAAGGACGGCGGCCTGCGCCAGCGGCATGCCGGCAACCAGCTCAGTGAGGATCGATGCAGCGGCCTGGCTGAGGGTACACCCTTGTCCCTCGAAGGTCAGCCGCTCGATCCGTTGACCAGCCGAGTCAATCTTGAGATACAGCGTCACCCGGTCGCCACAATCAGGATGACCGCCCGGCATCACCACATCGGCATTGGCGAGCAGTCCGAGGTTACGCGGGTTCTCATAATGTTCGAGTAGAAAATCGATGGCTTCCTGGCGATCCACGATCAGGAGTTATGTATTTATGAAGGCTGGTAGGTCTTCTCAATCGGCGCGCCGACCATATTGCCCCACTCGGTCCAACTGCCATCATAGTTGCGCACCTTGGGATAGCCAAGCAGGTAGGTCAGGACGAACCAGGTGTGGCTGCTGCGCTCGCCAATGCGGCAGTACGCGACGACATCCTTGTCAGGCGTAATGCCCTTGCCGCCGTAGAGTTGTTCTAGTTCAGCGCGGCTCTTGAAGGTGCTATCCTCGCGTACCGCCTGCGCCCAGGGAATATTCTCCGCCTTGGGAATGTGCCCGCCGCGCAGCGCGCCTTCTTGCGGGTATTCCGGCATGTGCAGCCGCTCGCCAGAATATTCTTGGGGGCTACGTACATCGACCAGCGCCGCATCGCTCTGCTTGATGTGTTCGAGCACCTGGCGCTGAAAGACGCGAATCTTCGTGTCATCGCGTTCCAGGGCGCTATACTTTACTGGCGTGTAGGCAGGAACATCCTTGGTTAGTTCGCGACCTTCGGCGATCCACTTGGCGCGCCCGCCATTCAAAATTCGCGTGTCCTTATGCCCAAACAGCTTGAAGACCCACAGGGCGTAGGTAGCCCACCAGTTGTTCTTGTCGCCGTAGAACACCACGGTCGTATCATTCCCGATCCCCTTGGCGCCAAGCAACTGCTCGAAGCGCTCGCGGGTGATGTAGTCGCGCGTGACCGGGTCGTTCAGGTCAGCGACCCAGTCGATTTTAATAGCGCCAGGGATGTGCCCTGTGTTGTAGAGCAAAATATCTTCATTACTCTCGACCAGCCGCACGTTCGGATCATGCAAATGGTCAACGACCCAATTCGTATCAACCAGCACTTCGGGGTGAGCATACTCGGTCATTAGCTGCCTCCTCATCCTGTTTGCTGCTCTATAATAGGGACAGCACAAAGCTCGCTGTATGTACAGAGAAACGGGCATTCTCGGGCAAAAATCTAACGAAGCCTTTTATTGTCTGCGTTCTTGATGGTTAGGTAGTAAGTTAGAAGTCAACAAACAACAAGCGCCCTTGCTTACTGCTCGATGCCAACTACATTATTGTGTATTGTACTGCGGTTCCAATCTAAAGTCAAGTTCTTAATCAGAATAGTCAACAAAGAGTGCATCACCATCGGTCCATACTTTGTACGTCGCCACCGGATCATAGGCGGGCAGCGTACGCGGCTTGCCGGTCTCCAGGTCGAAGAGCGAGCCATGCAGCGGGCATTCCACGCACATCTCGTCCGTATCGAGTTCACCTTCGCCTAGCGATGCCTCGGCATGCGAGCACGTATCGGCGAGGGCGTAAAAGGCGCCGGCGACGTTGAAAATCGCAATCGGATGTGCGCCAATCTGAAATGTTTTGCCTGTGCCCTCGGGAACATCTGCAACCTTTGCAATTTGCACTGGCGCCATATTGTCTCCATACACAACAATCAGCCACTAGTAGGAGCGCAAAGGATGAAAGAGAAGAGATTGCCCCATTGCTAATCTCTTCTCTCGCATCTTTCATCTCCAAACTAATGGCTGAAACGACAAATCATGCAATAATTAACCGACCGAGCCTTCCATCTCTAGTTGTATCAGGCGATTCAGCTCGATCGCGTACTCCATTGGCAGCTCACGGGTGAACGGTTCCATAAAGCCAAGCACAATCATCGAGAGCGCATCGGCTTCAGGTAGGCCGCGACTCATCAGATAGAAGAGTTGCTCCTCACCGATCCGTCCGACCGTCGCCTCGTGCGCCAGGGTGGTGCGATCCTCCTCGATTTCGATGTAGGGGATGGTATCGCTGGCCGACCGATCGTCGAGGATCAACGCATCACAGTTGACATTGATCTTCGAGTTGTACGCTCCCGGAGCGACTTTCGCCAGGCCTCGGTAGGTGGTTTTCCCGCCATCCTTACTCACCGATTTGTTGGTAATCCGGCTAGTGGTATCTGGCGCGACATGCACCATCTTGGCGCCAGCGTCCTGGTGCTGACCCTTGCCCGCGTAGGCGACGCTGAGCACCTCGCCCCGCGCTCCGCGCCCCATGAGATAGACCGACGGATATTTCATCGTCAGGCGACTGCCGATGTTGCCGTCGACCCACTCCATCGAGGCCTCTTCATAGGCTACGGCGCGCTTGGTCACCAGGTTATAGATATTGTTCGCCCAGTTTTGGATCGTCGTGTAGCGGAATTTACCGCCCTTCTTGACGATGATCTCGACCACCGCCGAGTGCAGCGAGTTGGTACTGTAGATCGGGGCGGTGCAGCCTTCGATATAGTGACCCTCGGCGCCCTCATCCACGATAATCAGCGTGCGCTCGAACTGGCCCATATTCTCGGCGTTGATCCGGAAATAGGCTTGCAGCGGGATATCCACCTTCACCCCTGGCGGAATATAGACAAATGACCCGCCTGACCACACCGCTGTGTTCAAAGCTGCGTATTTATTGTCAGCAGACGGAATAATCGTGCCGAAGTACTCCTTGAATAATTCCGGGTATTCTTTGAGCCCAGTATCCGTATCGAGGAAGATCACGCCCTGTTTCGACCACTCCTCGCGCAGCGAGTGGTAGACCACCTCGCTCTCGTATTGCGCGCCGACACCGGCCAGGAACTTGCGCTCAGCTTCGGGAATGCCCAGCTTCTCGAAAGTGTTCTTGATCTCAGCAGGGACAGCGTCCCAGTCATTCTCGGGGCGCTCGCCGGCGCGCACGAAATAGTGGATCTGGTCATAGTCCAATTCGGCCAGTTCCGGGTTAGCCCACATCCCGGCAAGCGGGACCGGCTTTTTGTTGAAGATATCCAGAGCCTTCAACCGACGCTTGAGCATCCACTCCGGCTCTTCCTTCATCGCCGAGAGCTCACGCACAATCTCTTCGTTCAAACCCTTCGGGGACTTGTATATATATTTTTCCTCGTCACGAAAACCGTACTTGGAGTAATCAAACTGAAGATTCACTGCTTCTGCGACCATGAAATTCTTTCCTCCTTGTTACTCTATATGATATGGGAAACGTCAGAACGTTAGCACATTTATCGGCTATCCCTGCATACGCGGGGACCATCAGTCGAGATCGTCGTCGTGTAAATGCCCCACTCCATACAATCCCGCCTTCAGCGCTTTGAGCGATAGCAATGCACACTTCAAGCGTACTGGGTTTTGAGCCAGTGGAACACCGATCAATTCGAGCAACTCTTCTTTGCTGAATGCTTTGACTTCCTCGACTGGTTTGCCCTTGATCTCGTCGGTCAAAATCGATGCCGACGCTTGACTGATGGCGCAGCCTCGCCCTGAGAAACGCACCTCTTGGATGATCTCGTCTTGGATCAACAGATCGATTCTGATCTGGTCGCCGCACAGCGGGTTGTACTCTTCCTGCGAGATTGTTGGATGCTCCAACGTACCGTGGTTATGCGGATGCTTGTAGTGTTCTAGAATGTATTCACGATATAAATCGTCCATATGACCTCGCTGCAAACGTGTTCCATCGCTTTTGCGTGATATGCAGCTACGCAAATAGCTTCCGCACCTTTTCCAACCCTACCGCCAGCCGATCCGCCTCTTCCGGGATATTATAGAGATAGAAGCTGGCGCGCGTCGTCGCCGGTACGTCCAGAATACGGTGCAACGGCTGCGCACAATGATGACCAGCCCGTACTGCAATCCCCTCGCTATCCAGCACCGCCGCCACATCATGCGGATGAACGCCTTCCAGCGAAAAAGCGATTGTTGCGCCGCGCTCCTCCAATGTATTCGGCCCATGAATGATCAGGCCCGGTACGACCAGCAAGCGATCCAGCGCATAGCATAGCAACTCGTGCTCGTGGTGATAGATCGTCTCCATTCCCACGCTGTTCAGAAAGTCAACGGTCTCACCCAGGGCAATCGCCTCGCCAATCGCCGGCGTTCCCGCCTCGAAGCGCGACGGCACATCGGCGTAAGTGCTCTGCTCGAGTTCGACCAGGTTGATCATCGAGCCGCCGCCCAGGAATGGCGGCATCGCTTCTAGAATATTACGACGGCCCCACAGAGCGCCAATCCCGGTTGGTCCACACATCTTATGTCCGCTAAAGGCCAAAAAGTCAGCATCTAGTTCAGCTACATTGACTGCCATATGCGGTACGCTTTGCGCCGCATCCAACAGCACCAAAGCGCCACATGCATGAGCGCGTTCCGCAATCAGCCGGACTGGATTGATTGTCCCCAACACATTCGATTGATGGGTAAGGGCGACGATCTTCGTACGCTCGGTCAACAAACGATCGAGGTCGTCTAGAACCAAGCGTCCTTGCCCGTCAATACCGATATAATCAAGTTTTGCACCGGTCCGCTGGGCCAACATCTGCCAGGGTACGATATTCGAGTGATGCTCCATTACCGTGAGCAGGATGCGATCACCGGCGCGAATATTCGCGCCGCCCCAAGCATTAGCAACTAGATTAATCGCCTCAGTGGTATTGCGGGTGAATATCACCTCGCGCGGGCTAGCAGCGCCGATAAATTTGGCGACCTTGCCCCGCGCCCGCTCATACGCAAAAGTGGCCTCCTCGCTGAGCTTGTAGATGCCGCGGTGGACGTTGGCGTTGTAGCGCCGGTAATAGTCCTCCAGACAATCAATCACACGGCGAGGCTTTTGCGACGAGGCGGCGCTGTCTAAAAACGCCAGAGGCTTACCATTGATCTGTTGATTTAGGATCGGAAACTCACGCCGCAACGACAGCGCGTCAAAAATCGGAAATGTAGCTGTAGCTGGCATAATGGGTTTTGGGTTTTAGATCTTAGCTTTGTGTTACGCTTGGGGTTTCAAGCGTAACGCCCCAAGCCAAAATCTAAAATCTGCTATATTTTTGCTTCAATCGCCGCCGCCAGCTCATCTCGCAGATCCGCAACCGGAATTGCGTTGAGCGCCGGCTCGAAGAAGCCCATAACGATCAGCCGCTTGGCATCGTCCTTGCTGATGCCACGGGATTGCATATAGAAAAGTTGCTCTTCATCGACCTGACCGCTCGTACTGGCATGGCCGGCCTTGGCAACATCATTAGTATCGATCTTCAAGCCAGGGATCGAATCGCTACGCGCGTTGGGACTAAGATGAATGGCATGTTCTTCGAGGCGCGTACTCGTGCCCCGCGATTCGTGCTCGATCTTAATCATCCCGTCGAACACGCTGTAGCCGCCCTCGGTGACAATCGTTTTGAACTGCATAAAGCTTTCGGCATTCGCACCGATGTGACGCAGCCACGGGCCAGTAAGCAGCTGCTGATCGCGATTGGCAAACGTGGCGCCATTCCAGGTGACCCGGCTGCCGTCGCCCTTCAGGCGTGTTTCAGCTTCAACATGCTGTGCTTGACCGCCCAGTGCAATCGAGGTCCACTCGCAGCCAGCATCACGCTCCAGAACAACCATCTGTCCCCCAAGATGAAAGACATTCGCGCCCCACTGCTGAACACTGATGAAGCGAACTTCACTGCCCGCACCCGCAAAAATTTCGGTCACCGGCCCGGCTAAAGCCGATTCTGCCATGTCATCCGAAACGTAGCGCTCAATAAATGTTACTCGCGCATTCGGTTCGAGGATGACGAGCGAGCGCGGAAAGATCGCCCGGCTTCCTGCGGGAAGCGTATAGCGAACCTGCACTGGCGCCTCGATCTCGGCATTGCGTGGCACATAGAGAAACACGCCATCCTGCCACAATGACGCTCGCAGAGCGCTAAACTTGTGCGAGAGCGGCTCGACCGCCATGCCCATCTTCGTACGGATCAACGCCTCGTGGCTGTGCAATGCTTCACGAAGTGAAGTAAAGACAACACCTTGCTTGCTCAGCGTCTCGTCCCATATGATCTCTGTACCCTGCACACCAGCCGGAGGGCTGATTCCCTCGGGCTGCAGGCGGGTCAGATCGGTGCGTCGCCACTCAGGCGGGGCGGCCTGTGCAAAGAAATCCCATGATTCAACGCGCTGCTCAACCAGCCAATCCGGCTCACCGACAGCGCGCGCGATATCGGCTATCGCTCCGCTGGTCAACTCAGCAAGCGCTGGCAAGTTCGCTATATCGGTCATGTTCGTATTAGCTGGCATTGCCGACAATCTCCTCTTTCAGCCAGTCATAGCCCTTCTCTTCAAGCTCCAACGCCAGTTCGGGGCCGCCGTCGCGCACAATCCGCCCATCCATCACCACCGAGACGAAGTGTGGCTTGATGTAGTTCAACAAGCGCTGATAGTGAGTAATCACCAGAACGCCCATCTCCGAACTGGCCAGAGTATTCACGCCATTAGCGACGATCCGCAACGCATCGATATCCAAGCCTGAGTCGGTCTCGTCCATCACCGCCATGCTCGGCTTCAAGATGGTCATCTGCAAGATTTCCAGGCGCTTCTTCTCGCCGCCGC
>JAKSDJ010000318.1 GCA_022360155.1 Chloroflexales bacterium
CATTCACCGCCATTGACACTGGACCCGAACCCCGTTGACTTGGGAGGGATGGTGAGGCTATGCGCGTTATCGTTGGTGCGGAGGGTGACATGATGTTGGCCATGGACATTTTGTACGCGGGCGCTGACTCTCATTCGCCATCTCCTGGCTGATCACTCGAAACAGTCGGTCGGATGCGAAGGCGGTCCAACTACTGAATCTACGGCCACCGCCGCAGAATATCCCCCCGGCTTCTTCCGCATCGCCATCGAATTATACCACACGGCGGCAGTCGTAGGTGGTCGCCGCCAGAGCACCGCCCGCCCAAGCCGCAACCACGGTGGCCGCCGGGGCACTTCCCGCACCCGATGTGCTCCTGATGCTCCAAAGCTATGTTTTGCGCGCACCATGGACCCAACGACAATCCCATACCGTCACCTGGGCTGTGTACCGCCGGCTTCAGCCGCGTAAAGCGTCGGCTGCAAGCCTTGTTAGCCTTGCAATGGGAGATTGACACGAAAGACTGTACCCCCGTTTTTACTATTGCTCTCGGCCGAAATATCACCTCCATGCGACACGACTAACGCCTTCGTAATCGCCAAACCCAGCCCTGTCCCGCCTGTTTCGCGACTGCGCGATTTGTCGGCCCGATAAAAGCGGTCAAAGAGATGCGGAAGATGTTCGGCAGAAATCCCTTCCCCCGTGTCTTCAACAACAATTTCTGCACTGTCTCCCGTGTGACGTAACGCCAGCGTAATCGATCCGCCGCTTGGTGTGTGGCGCAGCGCGTTGTTGAGCAGATTGGACACGATTTGGCGGATGCGACCTTCGTCGGCGGAAATCGGCCGAAGCAATTCTAATTCAGTTTCTAGCGTCACACCCGACTCATGCGCCAATACGCCAAAAATCTCCGCCATCTGCGCAAGCAATTGGGCAAAATCAACGGGTGTTTTGTCTAGCGATAGCCGTTTTGCATCTGCACGCGCCAACAAATGCAAATCATCAACTAAACGGGACAAGTGGCGTGTTTGCTGATACAGATGCGCGATACGCTCTTTGTCTAACTCAAACACACCATCGAGCGTAGCGCGGAGCGACCCTTCCAACCCTGCCAGCGGGGTACGCAATTCGTGCGAAATGTCAGCCAGCATGTTTTGGCGCACCGTTTCATTCTGTTTGAGTTGCGCCGCCATTTTGTTGAATGTTGCTGCCAGCTCATTGATTTCGTCGCTGCCCTGTACCATCACCCGCTGACTCAGATCGCTGTCACCCAGCGCATAGCTCGCCTGGGTCAGCTTTGCCAACGGGCGCACAAGTTGACGGCTGAACAGGATGCTGGCAATGATGCCAAAGAGCGAGCCGATGACAATGGTGAGGATTGAGTCGAGGTTGATCAGTTCTGAGATGTAATCGGCGGCAATTCGGCCGAAACTCCGATCCTCAATATCAACACCCTGCGCGAAGCCGTCTGAACGTTTGTCCCGCAACAGCCGCTGCAATTGCCCGCCGTTGTCCAAAAGAGCAACGATCTCGGCATCACTTTTGCCTGCAACAATCAACGATTCCACATACGGCGCGGTCACGTCTTCATACTTGCGCCTATATTCTTGTGGATTATCGGTCGGTTGAACAAGCGCCCAACTCAGCACAAAATAGAGGCTGAAAATAAAGATCGCCGTCAACAACGAAACGCCAACAAATGCCCCGCTCAAACGCACCCAAAATCGGTTCATGACACATCCACAAAACGGTAGCCCACGCCGTATACCGTTTCAATAAAAGCAGGATTGCCCAACTTGCGGCGCAGATTCTTGATGTGCGTGTCCAGCGCACGCCCCATCCCTTCATAGCCGTATCCCATCCCACGCTCCAACAGTTCCTCTCTAGTAAAGGTATAGTTGGCGTTTTCCATCAACGCCAACAGGATATTGTACTCTGTGCCAGTAATGCCAATCAGCTTGTCGTCCACGCGCAAGGTGCGACTCGCTGTGTCGAGTTGGACGGAGCCGAAGTGCAGTACAGCCCGCTGTGGTTGATCCAATTCACGCCGCCGCAGTAATGCTCGCACCCGCGCCACCACCTCACGCCCGTTGAACGGTTTGGTGATGTAATCATCCGCGCCGAGCTCAAGACCAATCACTTTGTCCATGTCGTCAACCCGCGCCGTGAGCATGATGATTGGTATGGCGGCAAGGCGACGATCGGCCCGAATTGTCCGCGTAATTTCCCAACCATCTTTATCTGGCAGCATCAGATCAAGCACCAGCAGATCGGGAAACTCACGTCGCAACATTTGCAAAGCCGTGTTGCCATCGGTCGCCAGCAACACGGCGAAGCCATTCTGCTCAAGATAGCCACGCACC
>JAKSDJ010000837.1 GCA_022360155.1 Chloroflexales bacterium
CGCTGGGCTGGCGCGGATCGCTATCGGCGAGTTTCAGCGGTTCACATGCTTTGGGTGTTGTCATACACTTCGCTGGGTCGTATCTTAGGATGCTGCCGTGATGATACCTGACCTCACCACAGCAGCGAAAGAAACAGATACGCGTTGTCGAGACGGCGGGAGTACTGTTCCATCACCGTAACTTGTCATGGAGCCAAGTGCAACTGCGCGGGCTAGCGACCGAGCTAACTGGGCGACGGCAAGCAACTTTCAAATCAGAACATGCGCTCAACTAGAGCAGCGGTTGAGCGATTTGTCAGGCAGATGTGGAATATACCGTTGTGCTGTGACGGGTTCGGCCCAATCGCGTCCTTCAATGCGTAGAGGCCATACTGCGTTTAGCCACTTGGAGTCAATGCGCGGGAGTACTGCTTGAATATCATCCGCTTCGTGGAGGAGTGGCGGAACATGAAACATATTCCGCCATTTGTCAGTCTCAACTGGTACTGCATTACGTTCGAGACATGCATCCAGAAAGTTGTTCCATTCATGGTATGATGATAGCAATGCCATATCGGCAGGAACATCCAACTCGAACGTGACCATGCCCTGTTCGATTTCGTATTCGCTCAAGAGGGCGGCAGCCGTGCCAACCGTAGGCGGGGCCAGCAACTGTTCGCAGGAGTGCCAGCACCACACTGGAGGCGTATCGCTTGCGAGGCCGATCACCTCATGCAGGCGCGCTGCCATCCACCGGTAGGCAGGGCGGTAATCGGTTGGCGTCGTCTCCCATATCGGAACGTAGTCGCCGTTTCTGTGCAACATTTCTACAACTGAGTAATGCTGAAACGTCCAAAGTCGGATGATGTCTGATGTCGTGCGCATTGTATGATTTACCTTCAGGCTATTAAGAACCTATCCGAATAACTGGCATACTATCGGTATGATTGAACCATCACCAACACCGCGCACATGCGCATGAATACCCGATAACAAGACCACAACGGGCTTTCACATTTCGGATAACTTGTGGGCTGTGCTGGAACCACGCTTGCCTCCCTAATGAAAACACGCATCGCTTTGGCGGCGGACGTCTGCGCGGGTTGAATCGCCGCTGTGCCACCGCCCCGAGGTGCAACCGCCTCTTCCATGGCCTGATGGTCGCCTGTGTTCATAATAATGTCACAGATGCTGCTCGTCTTTCTGATCGCATTCGGATCAAATGGTCCGGCTGACACCACCGGAAGGACGGCGTGATATTTGTATACCTAATGTGCAACTCTTTTTAGCCAATTGACCCATTGGGTTGCCCCTGCTGAGCATAAGGGATCCTCCCCCGCTATTCTGTCGAGCGGCAGGTTCCCAATGGATCGCGATGATTGTATCATGACCGGCTACTGCCTGGTGTGCGAACACGCTCACGTCATTCGGGCTGCCTGCCCCGTGCGCCGGGCGGGGGCGCTCCCGTCCGAACCGACCAATCAGGGAGGCCATGCACCCAGCGCTCTTGGCAGAGCGCCAGGCGGGTTGGCGGTCACGCCGCCGCGCAAAGGTCTGGCCGCACGCTACCATCCGCAGCGGCTGAAAGCCGATCAGCGCCGCCGCACCTGGGGCGCCACCGTCGGGGCGCAATGGAGCGAACGCTTTGCGGCAGAAAAAACCACAGCTTTGTTGACAACTTTCCCTCTGTCAGCGTTTGCACGATGTTGCCTTTCTTTTGTATACGGTGGCGCTGGCGCCGTTCGCCGAGTCGTCCATAGAAGAAGCGGCCCCATGCCAAATTATACCCCACCACGCCCCGATTGAGCCGCGTGATCATGCGGCGTCGATGTGAGCTGATCTGACGGTCCTGGCGTGATGCATGGCGCTGATGACCCGCCCAACGCGTGGCTCAGCCGCTGCCGAAAGCAGTCGGCTGAGCCGCCGATGATAACTTCCGTTTATTGCGTCGTAATGTGATACTGCTGTTGCTCTTGCGCGCTCATCCAATGCATCTCTTCACTGGAAGCGGCCTGGAGAGTAAACCAGTAAAACTCTGTTGGAACGCCCATCTCGTTGTAGTAATCAAGATATTTCTTGTGCTCCGGATGATCCTTTGGCAGATCGCTGCCTGCAACCGAACCGCCTGCCCACGAATGCACGCCAATTTGCGCGCCGCTTTCCGCGGTTCGCTTCACCCCAGCCAGGAAAAAATCTGTTCCGCCTGATGCCACCAACCCATTGTGTGGGATATGCGTATGGAGACCTTGCTCTCTTACATAACGTGCGGCTATGAGATTGGCGTCATCGTCGACAGACCCTTCTACATCCTGCATCACGATGGTCGTGACTTGTGGGTTTTCCGCTAATAAACGTTCAATGCTTTCCTGAATAGTACTGTCAATCACCCCGGTCATGACCGCCGTTTCTCCGGAGACAGTGAACCTTGCCGGCTCGTAATCACGCGGTAAGAGCGAACAAGCAGATAAAGCTATCAGCAGGGCCACCAGTAAGAACATTTTCTGGAACATAGAAACACCTCCATTCAAAAAACTTGACCAAAAATGACAAACCTTGAAAAACGGCGCTGGTTGGCAATGCATCGTTAGAACATGAAACCAGCCAATAGGCAGCGAGCGTCTGGTTGCTTGGTTGTTGACTGTTTGCAGACCGCTGTGGTCACGCCTTGAGTATAGACCAATCTGCTGGCGAGCGAGTTGGGCGCGGCGGGTATCTTTGAGCAGGTCTGGAGATGTACGCATTTCTAGGCGCAGGGGCCGGTGATACATTACGTCAAGTTTTGCACCACCCTGAGAAGCTGCCTGCAAAGAGTTGTGGAGTGCGGCAACTATGCTACCGCACGCACCCATGGCTGCCGCATTCCAAACATACCTGCGACGTTAACGTGAACCAACCTCCAGAGAAACCATAAACGAAGCATGTGGCATCGTGTTGTACAAGAGCTTCTCGACGACCGCCTACAGCCGGGAAATTGGCCGCCGCCCAAACTCTTGCGCACAGCAGCGGTGTTTGTCATGCTTCTGCCGCCGCAATGGGCAGACTGTTGGATCATTGCATCATTTCTCCGCGCCCGCCTGACAACGGATAGGGCATGCGGTCGATGCGGACGCGCGCAAGCACGGCTTGCGCCCCCCGCAAGCCGCCCCGCCTGTGACGTTCAGCATAATGTAGCACTACACTGCCAGCATCTGCTGAACGTCACCAAGCAGACGGGGAAATGCCGTTGCTGGCGCCAGGCCGATCCTGCCGGATTAAATGAGGATGCCATGCGCTCCAATCACCCTATACTTTGGAGCGGTACGCGAATCGCCAATTGGGCGCCAGCGCCGGGAGCGCTCTGCACGTGAAAGTCTCCCCCCAATTCTGCGACGCGCGCCGCCATGCTGTCAATCCCGAGCGAGGTCGACGCGCATCGCGCATCCGCAGCAACGTCCTGGCCATTATCGCAAATCGACAACCGCACCGCATCGATATCATACGCCAGAACAAGCTCGACGTGCTGGGGCTGGGCATGCTTGCGGACATTGGCCAACGCCTCCTGGGTAATGCGATAGAAGACATATTCGATGCTCAGCGACAGTTCGCGCGCCTCCTGATGCACAAAGGACACTGGGATACTCGTCCGCTCCTGCCAGCGCTCGATCAGTTGGCTCAGCGCCGGGACAAGTCCGTGGTTTTCCAGCGCCGCTGGACGCAACTCGTTGATGATCAGATCCATCTCTACAATGACGTCAGTGGTCATCTGCCTCAGCTGCTCCAACCGCTGCACGGCCTGCTGCGGCTCCTGCTGCAGCATCGTCTGGAGCGCATCGACGGTCAGGTTGAGCCCAAAGAGCTTCTGCTTGATAGCGTCATAGAGATCACGGGCCAAGCGATTGTGCTCTTCCAAGGCGGTTAGGCTGCGCGACTCCGAGACTCGCTGGGTGTTGGCATCGGCTAGCTGGCGCAGGTTACCCATCTGGGCCGTTAGCTGATCGGCCAGGCGATTGAACTGCCCACCCAACTGGGCGATCTCGTCGTTGCCCGCAACCGGCGCCCGCTGCTCACACGCGCCG
>JAKSDJ010000149.1 GCA_022360155.1 Chloroflexales bacterium
CCTCGATGGCCGCCTGGAGCTGCGGCCAGTAGCCTGCTGGGCTCATGATCTCTGGTTTGCGGTGACGGGATGGGTTGGTCATTGTAAACTCCTGCTTATCGCCCGGCTTTCTCGTCGCTGTGCAAGTGGCAGTGCCTGTACTTCCGTCCGCTGCCGCACCAGCGCGGTTTGTTATCCGAATAAGTCTTTGGAGTCAGGCTTCCAGTCTGGCGTGGGAAACTTGTTGTCTGATCGCATCACAGGCGGCGGATCTGGCGGTATCAAGTCTTCCCACAGGTGTGGCTTAGCCAGAGTCAGATCGTCCAACTCATAGTAACGTCGGCTCTCTTCTGGTGTGAGCTGCTTGCCATGAAGCATGACTTTGGTGATCAATTCCGCCTTTTCGTTCTGCAATTGCTCAAGCTCGTCGGCGGTAAGCAAGGGCCGTTTGCCACCAAAGCGCTGCCAGGTTTTGAAGTATATGCCGTAGAGGTGCGCCGCTTCTTCCTCTTCGCTCTCGGGCCGGTCGAAGATCTCTTGCCAACAGCGCCACGACCGCTTCACCTCTGCCTCGCCATACTCAAGGATCAGTGCGTTGATCTTCTGTGCGCTTTCCAATGGGGCCACGTCGGATATTTTAATCGCCTCGATAAGCTGATACTGCAAGCGTTCGCGCCGATCTACAATACGGCGCACTTCTTCGGGCGGCGGATAGCGTGGGTTGGAGGATTTTGGTTTCTTCTTCATGAGTCCCTGCTTTCAACTATACGCTTTTTCTCACTGTGCGCTCTGTATTATAGCAGCAGTAGAGGGATGTTCACGTTTAGTGATGATAGCTTCTCTCGCGTTGCACGCTGCCGGTGTATCATGCAAACAGGGAACATGACATAACTATACTGCGGAGGGGTTCTCCGCGCCCTGCCTCGAGACGCCTCAGGGCTTTGCTTCTCACACCCTTCCCGGTGCGACTACGCCACAATTAGTGCGAGTGAGGATAAAGCCATGACAACCCAAAGACCAAAACGTTCAGCCATCGAGATGCTGAATCCTCCTGACGTGCCGCTCGAACACAAACAGCGCGTGATGACAGGACAGCGATTACCAGCCGATCAAACCGTATTCATTGATGTCAGCGACCTGGATTCCAACGATGTCATCACGGAAACGGCGATGTACCAGGGCGAATTGCTGGCGGGCTCCCATGATGCATTTGACTTCGATCATAGGGATGATCTGGAGTTTGTGGCCGAAACCTACGGCGATGAACTGCCAGACGAGATCACCGATGAGCTGGCAACACTCGACGACGATGCCGATCTCCTTGACCAGGTCTATGCCACGGAACTGCCAGACAGCCTCATGGAGGAGATGGGTGATCGCCCCAGCCTGGAATTCCTAACCGAGTTGGAGCTACGCGCTGAAGAGACGGACGACCCGACGGAGGCCACAGAAGAAGGCTATGCCTATGTGCCGCCAATCGATCCGCCGATTGTGCCGGGCTATCCGGGCACAACTGCCGACTTCGAGGTGGCAAGCGGCCTGGGTCTTTCTGCGCTCGACGAACCGTACGACGAAGCGCATCACAGCGACTTCAACTTCATCGGAGATGAGATCACAGCGCGGGTTCGCGAGGCGTTGCGCGCCGATAGCAGCACCTGCCTGTATGCCAACCTGATCGAGATTGAGATTGAAGATGGCGTTGTTACCCTGCGCGGCGTCGTTGATGACCTGATCGACGTGGATAATCTGTTGGCTGTCGCTGCGTATGTTGAAGGCATCGTCGAGGTGGTGGATGAGTTGCGTGTGCGGGACTGGCGCACCTGCCGCTGATAATAGGGCGGTACAACATGATCGTTCCCGTACAGCTCGCGTTCCGCAATCTGGAACCTTCCGAAGATCTTGAGGAGCTTATTCGGACCGAGATAGCCAGCCTGGGCACGTTCTACCCGCGAATCACAAACTGTCGTGTTGTCGTCGAAAAACCGCACAAGCATCACCTGCGCGGGCAGAGTTGGCACGTGCGTATTGATATTGGCGTGCCGGGCAAAGTGATTGTGGTCAACCACGCGCCGAGCCTCCGCAGCACACTTCGGCGGATGGAGGTCGATCAACTCTCGAAGGAAAATGAAGTTCAAGTACCGCATAAAGATATCAACATTGTTATTCGTGATACCTTTGCGGCAGCGCGGCGGCGCTTGCAGGATTATGCGCGGCGGCAGCGCGGCGATGTGAAGGAGTATGAGCCGTTGCCCCAGGCTCGTGTGGTCAGGCTGCTCCCGGCTGATGACTATGGGTTCCTGCATGCGCCTGATGGCGCAGAGATCTACTTCCATCGCAATAGCGTTCTCAAGGATGGGTTCGATCGCCTGGAGGTTGGGGTGGAAGTGAGTTATGTCGAAGAGCATGGCGACAAGGGTTTGCGGGCCAGTACCGTAAGGCGGCTTAGCCACTAGCGTCGTTCTGGTTTCGACTGGGCTCGGAATATGGGCAATAGAACAGCAGCAGGGCGATGTTTAAGCGGCCATACAGAACGTGTCCTTGCCATGCATGGAAGCGACGGGAGATCGGAGCGATACGTCTCTTGTCTCCCGTCTTCATCTGTTGATATGACGATGCACCTAGGAATGCTTGCTCCTTGAAACAAGGAGTATAGATTTGCTTTTATAGAGGGGATCGCTTCTCTACGGTGCTTCATCGAGGAGGCGTGGACATGAAGCGAGATGCAGAAGAAGAGTTACAAACTTGGGAGACCGAGGAAGACATCGAGGAATTGCCGGAACTGCCGCCCGAACTTGCCGCTGAAGTCGAGGAGTTGCCTGCCACAGCGGCTGGCGCGCTCAATCAAGAGACGATCGACTCGGTCCAGCACTATTTGCAGGAGATCGGGCGCGTCCCATTGTTGAGCTCAGCGGAGGAGATCGAACTTGCTGGGCGAATCGAGCGTGGGAGAGCGGCGGCGAAGCGCCTGGAGAAGTCAGAAGAACTCAATTCGGCGCTACGAGCGGCATTAGAAGCCGATATTGCGCGCGGCGATGAGGCGCGCCGCCACCTGATCCAGGCCAACCTACGCCTGGCGGTCAGTGTTGCCAGGCGCTATGCCGGGCGCGGCCTTGCCCTGCTCGATCTGGTGCAGGAGGCGAACATCGGCCTGATGCGCGCGGTCGAGAAGTTCGACTATCGCCGCGGGTATCGCTTCTCAACTTATGCAACCTGGTGGATTCGCCAGTCGGTCAGCCGCGCGTTGTCGCAGCAGAGTCGGATGATTCGGCTGCCGGTGCATATGGCTGAGACGGCGGTGCAGGTCAGGCGCACCATCGAACGTTTGATGCAGAGCCTGGGGCGTCGGCCCACGGTTGCGGAGATCGCAACTGCACTGGGCCAGCCCGTCGGGAAGATCGAGCGTATTCTCAAAATCGAGCAGCGCATCCTCTCGCTGGAAGCGCCGGTTGGCGAAGACGGCGAGCAAACGCTGGGCGAATTCGTGCCCAGCCACGATATGCCGAATATGATCGACGCGACTGCTATGCAGTTCCTGCGCCGCGACTTGATTGCGGTGCTCGACACGCTCAGCGAACGCGAACGCCGGATTATCGATCTGCGCTTCGGATTAGTGGACGGTAAGGCCCGCACGCTCGAAGAGGTCGGCAAGGCGCTGGGCATGACTCGCGAGCGCGCCCGCCAAATCGAGACCGAAGCGCTGCGCCGGCTGCGCAACCTGCACGCGGGGCAGCATCTACGTGACTATTTGGAGTGAGGAGCCTGGTTATGAACGAGCCAACGCTAGAAACAATGATGGACGCCATGCGCGACGAGTTGGTCCGTGTGCGCACCAGGGCAATCGCCATCAACCTCGTCTCTGCCGATTTGTTGAAGCGGGGGTACTATGTCTATCGTCAGGTGATGCCCGACGAGATGCACCATCTGCTCGCCATCCGCGATGACGATGCGTGTGTCTACCGCATTCGCGTCCTGATTCACGAACCCGTTCACGGTATGGACGACCTGTTGCCAGGGGAAATCCTCGCCGTCGTGCTGAATGACGTGATCGACTACCAGCCGGGGTTGCCAGGGTGAGCGCACGGGTCTGCGCTTACCCTGGAGCCACGTCAAAGTCCAGCAGTGGAACGCAGATAGCGCAAACGTGCCCGGATTTTCGCAAATGCCTGTTCATCTACGGCAATCGTGCGGCTGATCTGTAGCTCATCTGCGGCTGATGTTCCACGTTGATGTAGCCCTAGAACTCACCCCTTCACAACCAGCAGCGGCTCTAGCCGGGCCACGATCCGGGCGATCCCGGCCTGCGCGACCACCTCGACCACCTGATCGACATCTTTGTAGGCAAACGGCGCTTCCCCAAGCGCCAAACCGCTGCCTAACATCACACAGTTCTGGTTTGCACGGCGGCGATGACGCCGCCATATACTATATTTTTTCCTGTCACCGCCTGTTCAAAAGATCAAAGTTCCCATGATTCGAAAGATCGATGTTCTCATCTTCAGGAGATGCTAGCATTTACATACAACATATCTCGCCAAATACATATCGAAAAATATTAGGTGGATATGAGTTGTTCTAAGAGCCTGTCTGAAAAGGGGGGTGTGGAGTGTGGCAGCCATGCTGCGGCGCAAGCATGGCTTGCGCACGCCACAATGCGGCACGCCTGTCCTCTTCAGAGAACTCCCATCGTGCTAGTTCAAGCGGCTTTTCAGACAGGTTCTAATACTACAGTTGTAGTTCTTCATTTACTAGGGGTTGGGGTTGCTTCAGCCCGTTCCAAATCGTGGCCCAGATGCCCGTCTTGCG
>JAKSDJ010000425.1 GCA_022360155.1 Chloroflexales bacterium
TCGACAGTCCTACGCGATAGCTCCGGTAAGAACAGCCTTGCGGCGTTTGGGTGTCCAGACAAGATGGTAGACAATCAGATGAACCCGGCGCTCATCACGTTGATAGTCCAGACGTATGTAGATAGACCTTTCTACAACAAATTATCTATCCCCATTATCGCCTGGATGTTCGTGGACAACAAGGGCGAAAGCCTTCTGAGAAACCCGCCTATCTCCTCGCGCTGAAGCGCGGGAGCTTGCGGCGGGTTCGGAATCGGTCAAATAGGCAGAGCTTGACACCTCCAGGTATAATATCGAGCTACGTCCTACAGCAGAAAACACATAAACATTGGACTATCACATGAACGCTCGTATCACTGGCGATGAGCGTCGCACCTGCACAGAGCCTTTTCTCGGTTATGAACCATAGCATGCTACGCTCAGTTCTTAACACGCTTATCGGAGAAAACGCATGAATAACCAGTTGCTCCCCCTGCTCGCCGCCCGCGTTGCCGCGGGCAAGCCCTTGCGCGTCGGACTGATTGGCGCGGGGAAGTTTGGGACCATGTTTCTCAGCCAGGCGCAGCGCGTGCCGGGGCTGCACGTCCTCGGAGTCGCCGACCTCGCGCCGGAGCGAGTCCAGACCGCCCTGCAACGCACCGGCTGGCCCGATGAACAGTATGCCGCGACAAGTTTCGCCGACGCCTTGCAGCACGGTACGACCTATATCACCGACGATGGCCCGGCGCTGATCGCCGCCCAGGGGCTAGAAGTCATCATCGAGGCGACGGGCGTACCACCGGCAGGGGTGAACCATGCCTTGATGGCAATCGAGCATCAGCGCCACATTGTCATGGTCAATGTCGAAGCCGATGCGCTGCTCGGCCCGGTTCTGGCTCGCCGCGCCGCCGCAGCCGGGCTGGTGTATAGCCTGGCCTATGGCGACCAGCCGGCGCTGATCTGCGAACTGGTCGAGTGGGCGCAGAGCAACGGCTTCGAAGTCGTCTGCGCCGGGAAAGGAACCAAGTACCTGCCCGTTTATCATCACTCGACCCCAGCGACCGTCTGGGATCACTATGGATTTAGCGCGGAGCAGGTCAAGGGTGGCGACTATAACGCCCAGATGTTCAACTCATTCCTCGACGGGACCAAGTCAGCCATTGAGATGGCGGCTGTCGCAAATGCGACCGGTCTGACGCCTCAGCCCGACGGCTTGCGCTTCCCACCCTGCGGCGTAGACGATCTGCCCCACATCTGCCGCCCGCAGAGCGCCAGCGGTCAACTTGCCCACGCCGGTACGGTCGAAGTCGTCTCCAGCCTTGAACGCGATGGTCGTCCGGTCTATCGGGATTTGCGCTGGGGCGTCTATATCACTTTTGCCGCACCCGACGACTATGTGCAGCGCTGCTTCGCCGAATACGGGCTAATGACCGACTCGAGCGGATTGTACACCGCCCTCTACCGACCCTGCCACCTGATCGGCCTCGAGTTGCCCACCAGCGTCCTCCGGGTTGGTTTGCGCGGCGAGGCAACCGGCGCACCCACCGGATTCCGCGGCGATGTCGTCGCCATTGCCAAACGCGACCTAGCCGCAGACGAAATCCTCGACGGCGAGGGGGGCTACTGCGTCTACGGCAAACTCCTGCCCGCCGCCGACTCGGTGCGCGCGGGGCTGCTGCCTATCGGACTGGCTCACAAGATCCGCTTGGCCAAGCCGGTTGCTGCCGGCCAAGCCATTCGATGGACCGATGTCGTCTATGAAGTAAACAACCCGATTGTACGCCTCCGCCGCTCGATGGAACAGCAATTGGCCGGCGATAGGGCGTCGGAGTGACATGAAACGACCGGGCTTGTCATGCCGACTGGTCCGATCGGGGCGCGGTTCAGCTCGGGGCATTCCCGCTTGATGCGCTACTGCGCTGCAGGATGCGATGAAGACGCACCTTCACCACATCCTGACAATTTGAGAACGGTTACCGGCGATGCGTTATGGTAATGCCAACGTCGGCAGGAATTGCGGCGGCTTGCGCACCTTCGTGGCCTGCTCGAACGCATAGGCCAACTTGATCAGCGTCGGCTCGCTGTAGGCCTTACCCATAAAGGTAATGCCCACCGGTAGGCCAAAGGAGTATCCAGCGGGAACCGTCACCAAAGGATACCCGGCAATTGCCGCCGGCGACGAACTCGCACCGAGGAAATGGTCGCCGTTGAGCAGATCAATCGGCCAGGAAGGCTGACCAGTCGGGGCGATAATCGCGTCGAGTTGGAACTGGTCCATAACTGCATCAATCCCATCCTTGCCGCCTAAGCGCCGGTTGGTTGCCAGCGCATCCAGGTAGGCTTGCTCGGTCAGCGGCCCTTTTTCCTGGGCCAACTCCATGATCTCGTGCCCAAAGTATGGTAGTTCGTTCGCGGCAATCTGCTCGTTGAACGCAATGATTTGGGCCAACGTGCGCAACACAGGAACGTTCGAGTGCGCTTCGTTTGGAACACGAGTTGCGAGGTAAGCATTCAGGTCAGCCTTGAATTCGTACAGCAGCACTTCGAACTCGCTCGGCCCGGCAGCAATCTCCTCGGCAGTAGGAATATCCGCCGGATCGATGACTATTGCGCCAAGAGACTTTATTGTTGCAATCGCAACTTCGATGATCTTATCAGCTTCGGGGCTATAGCCCAAAAAGACCTGTCGAGCCACCCCGATCCGTGCGCCGCGCAAGCCATTGGGATCAAGAAACTGCGTATAATCGGTATAAAACTTTCCAGCGCTTCCTGACGTCGCCGAGTCACGTGCATCCACGCCGGTCAAGGCGCCGAGTACTGCCGCCGCATCGGCGACGGTGCGCCCATGCGGACCAACCGTATCCTGGCTATGCGAAATCGGGATGACTCCCGCCCGGCTGGTGAGGCCGACCGTCGGCTTGATGCCAACGATTCCACAATTGTGTGATGGGCACACAATCGAGCCATCAGTTTCGGTGCCGAGCGCCGCCGCCGCAAAACTCGCCGCGACCGCCACCCCTGACCCTGAACTAGAGCCGCAGGGGTTGCGGTCAGTCACATAGGGATTGCGCGTCTGGCGTCCCCGTCCACTCCAGCCGCTCGATGACTGGAAACCCCGGAAGTTGGCCCACTCGCTCAGGTTCGTCTTGCCAAGGATGATTGCTCCTGCATCACGCAGCTTCTTTGCCAGAGTGGCATCCTGCGCCGGGCGTGTCCCAACGATAGCCAACGACCCGGCGGTCGTCAGCATCTTATCCGCCGTATCGATATTGTCCTTGAGCAGAATGGGGATGCCATGGAGCGGTCCACGCGGCCCGCTAGCCGCTCGCTCTTTATCCAGAGCATCAGCAATCTCCATCGCATCAGGGTTGAGTTCCAACACCGAACGAAGATTCGGCCCAGCCTGGTCAAACGCCTTGATCCGCGCCATGTAGGCCAACACGATCTCGCGAGCCGTGAGCTTCTTCGCAGTCATTGCCGCTTGAAGATCAGCAATACTGGTTTCGTACACGTCAGCGCCAGTGCTGGAATTCTGCTGAGCAGGCGCTGTCTGTGGCGCCGCAGAGTCAGCGGCAGACACGATTTTCGCACCGACCAGGGTCGGTGCGGCAGCGGCAAACACGCCCAGATGCATGAAGGTTCGGCGGTTGAGCTTCGCGGGTTTGCGTGAACTCTCTTTTTCTGCGGACATCGATGTCTTCCTCATCTTCAATTTATTGGCAGGCCGTGGATAACCCGGGATTGTACCACAGGTGATCGTAACGGGCAACAATTCGCGATTGGCGTGTTCCAACCTGTAACTTGCATTGCACTGCTTTCCTGGGAGTGCTATACTGCTGATACACAAACCATGAAATGGTACGGGTTACCATGAAATGGCTGCGACAACGCGCCACTACGCTTATACTGTTACACAAAGCCCGTTGCCATGGGACATAGAACCCGCTTCTCGAAATCGAGTGACGCAGGCGAGGAGATGAGCTATGGTCGAACGTATCTGTCCAGAATGCCAGCATGGCAATGTGCTGGAGAATCGGTATTGCGGACATTGCGGCGCATCGCTAGACCGCAACCAGATTGAAGCGCACCGCGACACAGGATTGACAATCGCTGGGCATCAGTTGCCTGCCCGCCAGCTCAAGCAAGTTGGTCAGGCAGTGGTTGTGAGCTTGGCGGCGCTGGCAGCAGAGGCAGGGCTGGCCTGGCTGCGCCGCCGCGTCGAGCAGATCAACCTGCCATCTAAACCAGCTATGCAACACATCCAACCTGTCACGCAACCTGCGCAAACTGCCATTACCGCTCCTCAGCAACAGA